>DQTV01000015.1 GCA_015662595.1 Ignisphaera aggregans | reverse complement strand
CAGTACTTGCTCAACCGTCTTGACATACCTCATCGCTACTCAAACCCTTAGGTAGGGTCTGACGGTTAGCTTATTAAGTTTGCTGAGACTGTGATCCGGATGTCTCGGCGTCAACCTTGCTCATGTAGTCGATGATAGACCTCGTCTCCTTCCTACACCTCTTCTCCATGTATCCACGGTACACAGCTCTCAGGATCTGTACTATCTCACTCGCCTTCTTCTCGCTCAGCCCCTCTATCTTAGCTAGCTCGCTTGGAGAGGCGTTGCAGAACCTCTGTATCGAGCCCAGTACCTCGAGTATCCTACGCGCTGTTTTTGGACCTATGTGGGGGAAGCATTGAAGGATATATAGTTGCCACTCTTCAACTGTGCTAAGACGGGGCTTCCTGACGCTTATGGCCTTGACACCACCCTGCTTCTCCTGCTCTCTTATAGCGAGCCTCTTGATGATCTCTGCACTCTCCTCCTCGCTTCTAGTAAACACGATCACTATACCCATGTCTATACCGAGAGCTAGGTAAGCTCCCTGAACAGCGCTCCTCCTAACGTTGAATGCCTTCAAAGCCTTGGACAGACTGCCCTCTATGATTATCACAGGCTTTTCAAAAACCTCACGAAGTCTTCTAGCCTGGTCAAACAGTCTCCCATCCACTATCGACTTAACGAAGTCGTTAGCGCTCTTCCTCTCAATACCTATGCGCTCAGAAACTATGTAGTCACCAACATCGAGGGCCTTGAATATCACCGTCACCCCCATGGAGCTCAGGAGAGATGGAACTCTACTGCTCTTCTCACGCTCATCGACGTAGACGACGACCATAGCTTAGTCAGCCACCCTTGGCTCAGCTAGCTCAACAAAACCATCTTTAAAAACCTCGACTAATGTCCGTATTAGCTCGCGTCCAGCATCAGAACAGCTTCTAGTCCTTAGGATAGCAGCTCCAGCAGCTCTATGTCCACCACCTCCACCTCCGAGCTTCTCAACGAGCTTAGCTAGTATCGAGCTATAGATGTCGATGCCGAGCTTCGTAATCACATCCTCACGTGCGCGATACACAACCCTTACCGCTCGAAGCACATCGTCTTCCGATAGGACGAAGGCAATGTCGTATCCTATGGAGAGGAGCGTATTAGCACAGTCAGATTCGTACGCTCCAACCTCGGAAAGCGCTATGAAGACATCATCTGAGGCTATGCGAGCTCTGAACCCCCTATGGCGAAGCATGCACTTTATCCTCGCTATTCTCTGATGCTGAGGTCTAGGTACCGAGGTTAGGGATAGAGATCTCTGGTAGTCTGCTCCATACTCAAGCATTCTAGCGGCATTCCTAAGCGTACGGGGTGTAACTCTTAAGAATCTACGTGTATCAAACACTATGCCCGCCAACAGAGCCTCAATTAGTTCTCGAGGAATCTCTACACCCAGCTCCACAGCCAGCTCGAAAACGAGTTCGGATGCTGATGACGCTTCTGGATCCACAAGCTTTAGCTCAGACTCAACGCTATGCTCTTCATGATGGTCTATCACTACGCGGTACCTACAGCCCTCAAGGACTAGAGGTTTAAGCATTTTGAGCTGATCAAGAGATGCTACATCGATTAAGATACACAGATCGTAACCCGTGTCTACCTTGCTACCCTTTCTAACTACCTGAACGTCTACACCTAGGTCCCTGCATAGCTCTGCAATTCTACGAGACTCTAAGCCAATACCCTCTGGAACTAGCGCAGAGACATCCTCTACGCCAAGCCTCTTAACCATGTACGTGAATGTGCAGAGAGCTGCCATAGCATCTGGATCGGCATTGCTATGACATAGTAGAGCTACTCGTCTCGCTTGTCTTATCGCTGTCTGTAGCCGCTCTATGAAGTCTCGCAAGCTCACGTACATAAGCAGCCGCCTTATCTAGCCCTCTCTTAATGGCTCTATCAATTACGCTCTCCAAACTTATAGCTGGAGGTATACGTGAGTCAACAGCTAGATCTACAAACACGTTAAGCTTATCATCGACAAAAACTTCGACCGCCAGAAGGTACTTAATCATCCTAGGCCCAAGCACTTCATCTAAAGCCTTCCTAATCTCCTCCTCAGCGATCTCAGCTATACGCAGCATCGCCTCCTCATCAATAGTTTCGAGGTTTAAGCCTATCTCCTCCAGATCGATTCTCTTACGTATCTTCCTAGACCTCATAACGATGATCTCACTGCTTTCTATAGAGACCCGCAACAGCTTGGTTAATCTTTGACTGTAGCTCCGATATCTGCTGCCTTATCAGCGACTCCTGCTTATCTAGGGTCTTAAGCCTTAGCTCTATAAGTTCTTTACGCTCATTAAGCTCCTTCTCAGCATCACTCTTCGAGATCCTTATCAGCAGATGACCACTGCTCCTATAGACCTCACCATCCTCTGGTATGTCCTTCAGTATATCGAGTGCTCGACTGATATCGCGAAGCTCTTGCTGTAGCAAAGCCTTTTCCGTAACGACCTGGTTTAGCTGTGCTTGAAGCTGTTGAAGCTTAACTATCTGCTGCTGTACCTCGGGGGGAAGCTTCTCAGCCATAACCCGCCCCCTAGACCTATGACGCTTAGCAAGACTTTAAATACTGCTCGATACCTCTAGCTCAATCACGGTACTGATCGGTCTTGCGGAGTGCGAGTTCTATCGACTTTACAGCGCTATGTATGAGGTAAAGAAATGAGTTTATCACAGCACGCAGATGGCTCAACGTATCTGTAGAGAACGTTATCTGCGTACATGCATTAAGACCTCTAACATCAACTCTTATCCTCTCGACATCCGTAGGGCTCTTAGCCTCGGCTATCAAGCTCTGTTCAAGTGCTTGAACAATCAACCTCTCCTCGTTATCGACAGGGCATATAACTAGCCTTGCCCAGTACTTACCATCTTCGCTCCGCATACACGTAGCACCGGTCCATAGCGATCCCCCTTGCAGTCTCTAAACGAAACCTCAAAAACATTACTACGTCTCTCAGACACATCCACAATCAGCACGTTCTCAGCCTCAGTACAGATCTCCTCATCGCTCGATACCTGCGCTCGTAGACACTGGACGAGGCACTCCATCAGCTCCTCAGGAATTTTTGCACTAACTACAGTGGATACAGGGATTATGAGAGCTGAGGGCTGTCGAGCTGGGTTTTTCTTCGTACCCTCGCGTGTCAGCTTGTATCCGCATAGAATTAGAGTACATATCTTGGTGGCTCCTCTGCTTAGAGGTGTAACCATGTACAGATCTATGTAGCGTGGATTACCCTTCCAATTCCTTATAACCAGAATCCGATCTGCGCCAATGTCCAGAGCTTCTAGTGCTAGAAGCTCGAGTGTGGCCTTACCACGAGTAATCCTTATGCTGTTCGGGATGATGGCAACGAGATCCTTTAGTAATGAGCGTGTCCTAGGAGTAGGTCTATGGGATGTTGTTACGATAGTTTTGCCCACGGCTCATCTTCACATCAGTGCTCTATACTCCAGGGAGTATAAGCAGCTCCTGCCCAGGTAGTTCCACACTTAGGACACTGCCATATTCCAACGGATATCCTCTTCATCCTAGTTACGGTCCCACAGTATGGACAGGTATACTTAGCGTAGCGACGCTCCATAACCTCCTTCCACTTCTTTCTAACGCTAGCACCATACCTAGCACCAAAGCGGCCAGCAATACCTACAACCTTAGTCCTACCCATGAGTCTCAGCCCATCTGATCCCCGTCTCTAGCTTTGTTAGAGCTTAAAAGCGTTTACCCCATTCCGATGCTAGCCTTGATAGTGTTGATTAGCTCTGGGCCCTTCTGTAAGGCTAGCTCTATAGCCTTTACGATCTCATCCTCAGTAAAGTAGCCCATACCCATCTTCTGCATACCCACGATAGTACCGTCTTCACTTACCGAAATCGCTAGCCTAGCCGTAGCTATGGACTCCTCCTCTTGGTTGGGGTCTATCACCAGGTAATTGCCTATCTTATTAACCGTAACAGTTGCAACGAACTTGCTTATCGGGAGCGGTGTTGTACGGGTAGTGCGATCGATTACAACCTCACCCGTCCCTGGGTTGACCTCGTACTTCGGGATCTTTGTTGTGGCCAGCGCTGCCATAGCAGCCAGCATTGACGCGTCTAGCAGATTTCCGTCATGATCAAGCACATATATGTCTAGCCATACGAGCCAGACCTTCTTCCCGGGTATTATAACGAGCTTACTTAGATCGATAACACGAGGCTCTCTCAGCGACCGATCTATCACTCTGGCAAGCTCAATAGCATTTTCATCTGGAGGCCCTGGCTCAAACGTTGGTGATGCTGCAGGCACAAACTCCGTATTCACTATTAGAACGCCTTCGTTTGGCGTATCAGGGTATGGCTGTCCCACCTCCAGCTTAACGCCCGCTATAACCTGCGTATTCCCAAGCTTAACCAGCGCTGAGCCCTCAGCATTTGGTACAACCCCAGTCTTTATCTCAATCTGGCGATAGCTATGTAGAGGCCTCTTATCGGTGTGAACGCCTTTAGACATAACGTTGAGTATGGCGTTGAGCCTTATCTTCGGAATCACTGGCTGTTCAGGGGTTACAGACATCGAATCACCTATGACTACTCTTCAGCCGTAGAGATGTACTTCCTCCTCAAAGCCTCCTTCTGGAGGTCGTAGAGCTTCCTTATCCCGTAGAGAGCTAGGGCAAGCGCTTGTCTAAACTCATCAGGTGTCAATACACCATTTAACTGAAGCAGCGTTATCCTTCCAAGACTCGGCATCGCGGCTACAGGCATATCCGCCTCGCCATACATATCCTCAATCTGATTGATGTCCAGCACCAACACACCATCGACCTTACCCACCGCTACACCAGCTACGAGATCGCGTAGGGGGATACCAGCATCGGCAAGAGCTAGCGATGCTGCAGTAACACCAGCAGTTCTCGTACCTCCATCAGCATTTAGAACCTCTATGAATATGTCGATGGCTGTTCTCGGAAAGAGCTCGCTCATTATAGCAGGTTCTAGGGCTTCTCTGATCACCTTAGACAACTCGATCTCTCTTCTACTCGGTGCAGGACTCTTACGTTCCTCTGCTGAGAAGGATAGCATTCTGTATCGACAGCGAATTACAGCGCGATCAGGTAGCGCAACGTGTTTAGGCATGACCTCTCTAGGCCCATACACCGCGGCTAGGACCTTGGTATTACCATACTCAACAAGAGCCGACCCGTCAGCATTCTTTAGAACTCCAACCTCCATCCTCACTGGACGCAGCTCTTCGGGAGCTCTCCCATCAACTCTCTTCCCATTGACTATAAGCTTGGGCTTCTCCTTACCCACTACCATGGCCTATAAGCCCTCGCCTAACCTTCTGTTCAATAATGAAGTCTCTAACACGTTCGGTCAAGCCCATCGTATGCGCCTCCTCCTCAATCTTTTTGATGGCTAATATCGCTATAGCCTCTATCTCAGGGTTAGGACACCTGAGGAGTATCCTACCATTGTTTCCCACAATAATTTTACATCCAGTCTCCTCCATAAGCATGTTTATCATTGATCTCTTCTTACCAATAACTCTAGGAACACGAGAAGGCTCGATCTCTATGAGAGACCCCTCAACAACCTTGCCCAAGTCCTTGTCCTGGACGGTGAGTATTGGGTCTCGAGTTCTATCGTACTGCGCAATCTTAGCTATGACTACGTCTCCAACATCGAGATACTTCCTTAGGCTCTCAGAGGCGGGGTTGAAGGGTCTACCAAGGTAGTCAGCTGCGTTGAGAACTCCAGGAAATGGAGCTCTTATATCTAGGAACCAGGCTGTGACACCGATGTCAGTCACGATACCTATGACTATGTCTCCCTCTTTGGGGATGTACCTGCCCTTCAACGGTATAACTCGTAGCCTCACTGTATTCTCAGACTCCTCAATATCTATGAGCCCTGTCACCGTAGCTATGACTCTCCCATCGCTAAGCTTTTGAAGGTAGTTCGGCGAATCGATAATCACATCTCCTGAAGCTACGATATCTCCCACAACCACTACCTGCCTATTACTTACGTAGAGAATTGGTTTCGACGAGCTAGCCAACCGTAATCACCTTCACACTGGCACTACCCTTAGTCAGTGTGTTGAGTTTATCTATTACCTCATTCTGCATTCCTGCAGGAATCTCCAACTCCACTAAGAGGGATCCATCAGCTAACCACGTGCTCTTCTTAACATCGCCAAGCCTCGTAATTTGAGCGGCTACTCTTCCAGCATACTCTGGCGGTACGTGGATCTGAAGTAACGCTTTAGCAAGCTTTATTGGTAATAGGCGCGAGATCGCTTTCAGTATGTGAGGTACCTGCTCTTCAACACTTCTATACAGGTCTATTGCTACGCGCGCCTCCTCCATAGCCTTCTCTATTCTTGAAGGAGGTATGGGAGTACCGGTTCGAGGGTCTACGGCAGACTTGGCTATGTAGGTAACTATCTGCTTCTTCTTCATCTCTAGCAGCATTCTACGCTGCTCCGTCGTTAATTGAAGCTCGCCTCGCTTAATGATCTCCTCAGCAACCTTGTAAACATTGTCAGTACCAAAGATCTCTCGAAGCTCTTCAGGTGAAGCCTTGAGCCCCCGTCTAACGTCTTTATATACGTAGTCACTTACAACAACGTTCTCAATAGGTACTTTCTCTCCCTCTCTAAAGCGAAAAGCCATTTCAGGATCTACAAGTATTTCAAAGTGTCTTCCCTTAATAGTTATCCGCGCCACAACCGGCTCTTTACGTTTACCTCTACTCATGTAGTAACCCCAGCCTTTTCCAAATACTTCATAGTTTCCTCGGTTGTCAGCTTCTTAAACACCTTCTCATCAGCACTTATGTATCCAACCTCTACACGCTCAACAGTTAGGGGCTCTTCAAGTGCAGCTCTTAAAGCTCTCAAGCCTAGCACTATAAGCTCCTCAACCTCCATATCCTTCCTGTAGTGCTTCTCAATATACCTCGTCACACTCTCTTCACCAGAACCTGCAGCAACCGCATAGTACATGAAGTAGAGTCCGCTTGGCTCAGTTCGAAATAGCTCAACACCTTTTCGATCCACGCCCGCCACTATAAGCGATACACCGAAAGGTCTTACACCTCCCTGCTGCGTGTATGCCTGCTTTAAATCGCATACGCTACGAACCAGTAGCTCAACATCTATAGGTTCGTCGTATATTAGGCGATAGCGAACTGCTAACAGTCGTGCATAGTCTATTAGGACCCTACCATCGTGACCTAGCCCTGAGAAGGTGGCACCTACATGGCTATCGACCACGAACACCTTCTCAAGGTTTAACACGTCATGTAATGGTGCTACCCTTCTCCTCTCAGCAATTATCACAGCTCCTCTATCAGATCTAAGCCCTATAGAGGTCCATCCGCGTCTCACTGCTTCTGCTGCATACTCAACCTGATATAGCTTACCATCGGGAGAGAATATCGTTAGTGCTCTATCGTAGCCCATAGCTGCTGGTGCGAAAGCCATACTCTCCCCACGTTACGAAAGCTGGTCAGGGGCCGTATTAAAGTCGTGAACAAAATCGTGAGTGTACGGAGCGATGTGTATCGATGGTCAGTGGGTAGTCCCTGTCAATCATCTTTTCAGCTGCAGCCGGAGGGATTCATCACACCTTAGGCGCTGATATACCTACTCATAACGAGAAACATAAGCTTTATCTGGCTAAGAGCTACGAGACTAATCACGAGCTGTCGAAGCTATGAGGTAAGTTTTGGTAGGGTTAAGTGCTAGCCTAACCGCTAGCTTAATATCTATTAGCGTGAACTAATTTTGGTAGGTGGGTGAATCTAATGGCGTCTGCCAGAGACGTGCTCGAAAGTGTTATTAAGCGTATGTCGGTGTTCAAGAACAAGGAGGTGTTGTACCCAGAGTACATACCTCAGCATCTTCCTCATCGCGAGGCTCAGCTCAAGCAGCTAGCTGAGATATTCCGTGTGATGCTTACGGCCCCTGGAAGTGTTAGCATGAGGGCTATGCTTGTTGGGGGTGTGGGTGTGGGTAAGACAGTAACGGCGCGTGTCTTCGGCTCGACAATGCGCTCACTAGCTCGTGAACGCGGTATCGACCTGCGGTACATCCATGTGAACTGTCATAGAGATAGAACGCTGTACGAAGTGGTTGCCGAGATAGTTAGACAGATCGGCGCACCCATACCACTACGCGGACTGTCACCACGCGAGATGATGTTAGCCCTCCTGAACTATATCGAGAGAAACGATATCTATGCACTTGTAACGTTAGACGAGTTTGACTACTTCGTAAGCGCTGCTGGAAACGATGCTGTGTACTTCATCGTTAGGCTCTACGATGAGTATCCAGAGGCTAAGAAGAGAATGAGCTTCATCTTCATCGCTCGAGACCTCTCAGCTCTGAGTCAGCTCGATCCAACGACAGAGAGCTACATACTCAAACACGTTATAAAGTTCGATCCCTACACATCCGACGAGCTATTCGATATACTAGTTCAGAGAAGAAATGCCGCATTCTACGAGGGGACCGTAGACGACGAAGTACTACGCTACATAGCCGATATGGAGGGTGTAGACCGAGGCGGTGAAGGTAACGCAAGAGCTGCAATCGAAGCACTGCTTCTAGCTGGAGAGGCGGCGGATTACGAGGGAGCTCAAAAGGTTACAATAGAACACGTGAGAAAGGCTCTTAGCCATGTTCAGCCGGATATCGTGAGGGTATCTGAGATACTACCATATCTACAGCTACACGAGCTATTGATTCTCAAAGCTGCTATAAGAGTTCTCAGAAGAAAGGGTGAAGCATATGCGAGGATCGGTGAGATAGAGGAGGAGTATAGGTCTATATGTCAAATGTATGGCGAAGAGCCTAGAAAGCACACACAAGTCTATGAGTACGTCAACAACCTTAAGAAGATGGGTGTAATCGAAGCTCGAGTCTCTGGGAAAGGCTTTCGTGGACGCTCAACACTGGTATCTATAATGGCTCCTCTCGATGCATTAGAGAAACAGGTTGATAGCCTGATAGAGAAGAGGCGTACCGCAAATCGTAAGAGGCTACTATGAGCAATACCGCTTTAAGTGCTCTGACAATTTATTGGGATAGAGTTATGAGTGTTCAGGACATGCTTTTGAATGAATCTGACGAGCTTTCTAGTCAGCGAATGGAGGTACTGAAGTTACTTAGCAGTAGATGTACATGGCTTATCCTAGCGATACTAAAAGAGCGAAAGAGTGGAATGATCAACATAACGGCTCTAGTAAATAAGCTCAATAGTAACTATCGCACAGTAAATAAATGTATAGAGCATATGAAGAAGCTTGGCCTAGTCGAAGACTACAAGATTGGAAGGCTCAGGTTAATAAAGGTTAATGAGAATAGTGAGCTTCTTAAACGCATGTTTGAATTGTTAGAGATTTCAGCGCTTCCTAAAGAAGGCCGTTAAGTCAGTAGCTGTTTTCTCCTTCCTCTTCGTCTTACTCTCCCTCTTTTCCTTCTCTTTACCTGCCTCTGCATATACCTGTAACTGGCTCTTGAGCTGTGTTACCTCTTCAGCCTCCTTTCGCGCAATACTCTCCATCTGCTGCTTGTATTCTCTATAATACTTCAACACCTCGCTTTTTGCGGGTCCAGCTAGTAGCTCTATCATCTTTTCTGAGAGGCCTAGACCTATAGCTAGCTTAGCTGCGTACCTAGGATTGGTTGTGAATATAACGTGTAGAAATGGAATCACCTCGCTTTTGACTATAGCTGTAGAGGTGTGTAGATGCGAAGCGATAACCCTGGCTATATCATCTCTTATCGCTCTAACCTCCTTTGTTTTGGAGAGTAGTAGAAGCTTTTGTGGAAAGCTATACTTAACCCAGCGGTACTTGTCTTTGGGATTGTTCTGTGCTGCCATTGCAACACCTGCTGTCATCATATCGATTGCGTAGGCTAGTAGATCCCAGTCATTAGACTTTATAATCCTGCCTAGATACACATCCGCTTTGCTAAGAGCATCGTAGGCTCTAGCTAGGTCTTCAGGATCGCTATACTGATTAGCTATGTTCTCTAGCAACCACAGCTTTGCTTGTTCATAATCGAGCTGTGACTGTGTGAGAGCCATTTTTGCTTGCCATGCATAGCGTGCGGAGAACAGATTCCTCAGAGTTTCGAATGGATCGTGCTCTCTATCGCGAGGTCTAAGCATAGCGCGTGCTAGATCGAGAGTTACCTTTCCAAAACCTTCGCCGATAGCCTGAAGATCGTTAATCGCTGCACGTAGATCTCCTTCAGAGCGCTCAGCTATGTACTCAAGCGCTTGTTCTTCACACACAAGCCCCTCGTTCTCACATATTCTCCTAAGAACCTTCATCACATCATGCTTACTAAGCCTACGAAACTGAATCATCTCCGATACATCGCGAAGAGGTTTAAGCCTCGTATCCCACGGATCGTTAGCCGTCATCACTATCGGGGCTCCAGCAGTCTTGATTAGCTGGAGTATAGCTTCGAGACCGCCAGCATCTTCACGTCCAGCAATGCCATCTACTTCATCGAGCAGCACAATCTTCTTCTTAGCACCGAAGAGGCTGTGTGCAGATGCAGCTCTCTTAGCTACTCTCTCAATATCGCTTTTCCTCCTAAAGTCGCTAGCATTCATCTCAACAAGTTCATACCCAAACTCGTGTGCGGCAGCTTCAACAAGGCTGGTCTTTCCACAGCCAGGAGGGCCGTAAAGTAGTACTGCACGTTTGGACACATTCGGCCACTTTTTCAACCACTCTACGAACTTTGCTTTAGCGTCTTCCTGATTTACAACCTCGGCTATACGCTTAGGTCTGTACTTTATTATCCATGGGAGTTTTCTCTCTGCGCTCACGGCTTCACCCGAGTTTACGACCCAGTAGAGCCATCCTAGCTAATAGCGCTGTAAGCTGAATCTCATCGTCAGCTCCTTCGACAATCCTAAACTGAATCTCGCCTATGTAATCAGCTAGGATAACCCTAACGTCCTCAGGTATCTTGAGGTCTGCTGAGAATATCTCTCTGTGCAGCTGCTTCAGAATATCGTTGCCGCTTAGACCGTACGTCACCATGAGGTTCCGTAGCTTATCGCGAGCCTCTATGAACTTGCCGGCTAGTGCAAGCTGGATAATCTCGCGAACCTCTTTGGGATGAGCTAAACCAACAACTTTGAATACATGGGACACCGTTACCTCTCCCAATGCTGCAGCCGACTGGAGTATGTTTATAGCCTTGCGCATGTCGCCCATGCTAATTTCGTATATCACCTCCAAAGCATCGTCACGGCATTTAACCTTCTCCTGATCACATATCCACTTGAGTCTAGCAATAACATCCTCTTTCTTCAACGGCGTGAATCGGAATACCGCACACCTCGACTGTATAGGCTCTATTATTTTACTTGGATAGTTAGCTATGAGGATGAACCGGGTAGTCTCAACATACATCTCCATAAGCCTTCTTAGAGCCTGTTGTGCATCAGCGGTCATGTTGTCCGCTTCATCTAGCAGCACTATCTTGAACGGGACGTCGCCAGGGATCTTGCTTCGCGCAAACTCCTTTACCTTCGTTCGTATGACCGCAATCCCTCTTTCATCGCTTGCGTTTAGCTCTAACACGTACTTTCTCCATTCCTCACCATAGAGATCGTGGGCTAGCGCAAGAGCTGTAGTCGTTTTACCAGTGCCCGGAGGACCTGCAAAGAGGAGGTGGGGCATGTTCTTCTCTTCTACGAATTTCATTAGCCTACGAACAATTTCTTCCTGATTTACGATCTCCTTCAGAGACTTTGGCCTGTACTTCTCAGCCCACAGAAGTTCAGCAAATACTTCGCTCGAACTCATACCGTTGTACCCATGCTAGATATCGTCATAGGTATCTTAATAACGCTACTGGCCGTAAGCACGACAACTTTCGCCGGTCTGCCAATTTTTGAGGCGGCGAGCTTATACATTGTCTGTGACCAAGCGAGTAGTGATGGGCAAGTAGGTGATGATAGAGCTCGAACTTCTAGAGTTAGCATACATGCTGAAACCCGTACGGGCAATAGTGCTCCAAAGCTTAGGCTCTATACCAGGTATCGATACACCTCTCCAGAGAGGAAGCGAAGTTACACTTCCGCTCTGGCTAGCTGAAACATTGGAAAAGTTTGAGTATGTAGAGGTACAAGGTAAATTATTTACGCCTTCTGAGATCTCTAAGCTTCGCTTTCAGCATAGACAGCATAGTCAGATACCTAAACTAGAGGAGGATTTCTTTTACATCAAGGCGCGTAGAAGCATCGAAGATATTGAGCTTAGAGCTAAACGTGAGACAGATTACGTGCTTATAAAGGCTGTTGAGAAGGCAAAGCAAGACCTGTTTGAGATCTTTAAGTCTAGATTCAGCACGATCCTAAAAGCGATACAGTTGGAAGGCGTCAACACTGTCGTTAGGCAGTTAACACTTGAAGAGCGTGTTATGACCTTGAAGATAGCTAATTTAATAGATGAATGGAAGCGTAGATTCATCGGCTTTATTAGGTGAGACACCCATGGTCGTTGAGATTGAGGAGGGTATTGAGACCGTAGATAGGGTTTCAGAGATTGAGAGCTTTCTTAAGGAGTTCAGAGATGAAAGCGGTAGGCTAAAGTATCGAGAGCGAATCAGGGTTATGATCTTAGAGAATAGAAATGATGTTGAGGTCGACTTTGGGGATATCATATCGTTCTCCCCCTCGCTAGCCGACTTCATCATAAACAATCCCGACAAAGCGTTTGAGATGTTCTCCGAGGCCATAAAGCGAGTCGTGGAGCTCGAGTATCCGGAGTACTTAGAGAGGTACAGTACCTATGTAGTGCGTTTTCGCGACGTACCTCACCTGGTCAAGATAAGGGATATAAGGAGTACCCACATCGGCAAGCTCATCTCCATAGAGGGCATCGTGGTCCGGTCCACACCCCCAAAGCAAAGGATGGTCAAGGCCGTGTTCCTCCACGAACCCTGTGGAAACGAGATTACAGTTGCTGTGAATAGCGATGTTGTTGAGAAGCCTACTCTATGCCCGTTCTGTGGAAAGTCCACAGGCTTCCGGCTTCTCGAGGATAGGTCGGAGTTCGAGGACTTTCAGCGGCTGGTAATCCAGGAGCGTCCAGAGGAGGTGCCTCCGGGCCAGCTCCCAAGGTCTATCGAGGCGGATGTTCGGGGTAGCCTCGTCGATACCTGTCGACCAGGAGACAGGGTGAATGTTGTCGGTGTGCTTAGGCTGCGCGGCCAGAAGTCGTCCAGGAAGGCTAAGACCATCTACGACGTCTATATCGATGTGAACAACATCATCGTGTCTCAGAGGGTGCTAGAGGAGATAGAGATAACCAAGGAGGACGAGGAGCGTATCCTGGAGCTCGCTCGGGACCCCATGATCCGCAGGAAGATAATATCGTCCATAGCCCCAGGGATCTACGGGATGTGGGATATCAAGGAGGCTATAGCGCTCCTCCTATTCGGCGGCGTGCCCAAGGTGCTGCCCGACGGGACCCGCATCCGTGGAGATATCCACGTGCTTATAATAGGCGATCCCGGTACAGCCAAGTCGCAGCTCCTTCAGTACGTCACCCGGATAGCCCCCCGAGCCATATACACAACAGGGCGCGGATCAACAGCCGCTGGACTCACAGCGGCGGTCGTACGCGATAAGCAGACCGGTGAGTACTATCTCGAGGCCGGAGCCCTGGTCCTGGCCGACGGGGGTATAGCGTGTATAGACGAGATCGACAAGATGCGTGAGGAGGATAGGGTGGCCATACACGAGGCGATGGAGCAGCAGACCGTCTCCATAGCCAAGGCCGGTATCGTCGCCAGGCTCAACGCGCGCACAGCCATACTAGCGGCGGGCAACCCGAAGTACGGTAGGTACCTACCCAACAGATCCATATCGGAGAACGTCAACCTACCCCCAACCATACTATCGAGGTTCGACCTCATATTCGTTATACGCGACACCCCCAGTATGGAGCGCGATCGAAACCTGGCTAGACACATCACGCTAGTTCATGGAGCGCCGGAGGGTGTGAAACCGCCTATAGAGCCGGAGCTCCTTAGGAAGTACATCGCCTACGCAAGGAAGTACGTCAGGCCCGTGCTAACCGAGGAGGCCCGCAGGCTCATCGAGGAGTTCTTCGTGGAGATGAGGAAGCGCAGCCTAGAGGTACCCGATGCGCCGATAGCTATCACGGCGCGACAGCTAGAGGCCCTGATAAGGCTCGCCGAGGCACACGCCAGGATGGCTCTGCGGGACAAGGTGACGGCTGAGGACGCAGCCGAGGCGATAAGGCTTATGAAGAGTATGCTGGAGAGCGTCGGTATCGACGTGGAGAGCGGTGAGATAGACGTCGACGTGATAATGACGGGCAAACCGAAGTCACAGCGGGAGAAGATGCTGATACTCGAGGAGATAATACGCGAGCTAGCCAAGGAGGAGGGATGCGCAAAGGTAAGAGCTATAGTTAGCCGCGGAAAGCAGCGTGGTCTGGACGAGAGGTTTATAGAAGAGATGCTGACTAAGATGAAGCGCGAGGGATTAATATTCGAAGCTAAGGAAGGATGCTACGCCTTCGTTTTATAGGCAAGGTTTCGCTATAAGGACTTTTTAGTTCCCTCAAAATTATAGGCGAAGGGTTGAGTATATGACAACGTGTGAAAAGTATGTCATAGTTGTTGGGGATAAGGAGATAGAGATCGATGAATCCGTTGTGAAGATACTCAATCACTACGCACGTACTGAAATGAGTTTAGAGCAACTTGCTGAGCATCTAGGCCTGGATAGCTGGATGGAGGCATACGAGTTTGTAAAGAAAGTGCCCGCCTGGATCTTGTGGGTACCGCCAACACTATGGAAGCGTGAGATGGAGAAGTGTAAGCAAGCTGACGAGATTAAGATCATAAAGATTTAGATTGTGTCGCTCACTTAAGCTTATTAAACCATGCATATACTCCTATGAATGTTGCTGGGGGCCGTCGTCTAGCCTGGCTAGGATGCCAGCCTGGGGAAGACCCCGAACTCCGGAGCGCTGGTGGTCCCGGGTTCAAATCCCGGCGGCCCCACTAAACAAGTTTTAAAACTTAGCCCTTAGTAATACCCTTACGCGGTTTCTTAACGAGATGCGCAACCCACAAACATCAGACAGAGCTCAGTGCTACATAACACCACGATAAAGAGCAGACGATAATACGCAACGGCACACTATGAGCACCACAATGCTTAGTTTCGAATGGGGCTACCCATGCCCGTTATCTACCGCTGCTCCAGATGTAAGAATGTTATCTACACATTTGCGAGAGCGGGACAGGATTACTACGGTATCCCAACTCCAAGTGAGTTATCTGCAAGACTAGGTGGTGTATGTCCTTACTGTGGTAAGACTCTTTCTACAAACGTCGATTTGTCTAACGTGAGTATACGACCTAGGTAAGCTTATGTAGACTCCATAATTCGTGCTATACGCTCAAACTGTTTACGAAATACAAAACCGTAAAGCCACTCAACAAAGTCATGGTTAGCTATAGTTGGTATATCGCTCTCCACTCGTTCAAGCTCTAATACCGAGAGAGAAGCGAGTTTTTTAGCAATCCTCTCTACAGCTTCGTAAGCGCTGTACTTACGCTTTCTTATACAGTACAGCCTCCCATCGTAGCCCAGCCACGGACCTGCAAGAGCATTGGCATTCTTTATAAGGAACCTGAGCGCGTTGTCTAGATCGAGTGCTATAGGACCTTTATGAACCTCAAACTCCTTATCACAGTCAGCAATCTCTATCGCAACGATAGCTCTGCTAAGAGATTTGTCGACCCAGCTATCGATAGCTAGAACCGATAGCCTTAAGCTTTTAAGTTCGTTAAGTAAAACCCTCTCAACTCTACGTAGCTGACCCCATACAGCATCCGGAATCGGCTTTCGAACCTTAAAGACGAGGTGTATAAGGCAGCTACCTATAGCTCGCAATCTATCATGTATATCCCTGGACCATGTTGATGGTACGATAGTTCTCGGTTTGTCAAAGAATTCGAGGGAGGGCTTTATCGTGAATAAGTAGGACAAGAGCTTAAACAACGCAAAGCTCTTTATGGAGACGGCTGCAGCTGCATTTCTATCGGGATCTATAGGATCGACGACTACTAGAACGCTATCTCGAAATCTTTCGATGCAACGTCGTTCGTCTGGATAATGACCTTCAATATCGATGCAGGTTCTATAGGGTCTCCACTTTGTCGCTGCTTTAAGCACTCTATCAAAGCTTCCATATGCAATCACTAGAAGCTCAGTAACATAGCCAGAGAATCCCTGAACCGCTACTTCTGCTCCATAGATATTCCATGCCTTGAGAAAGAGCTTTAACACTCTAACATGATCTCTCTGCTCAGGCGATAGCTTCTTAACCACGTATTCTGTATGGAAAGGCGTTCTGTCAACAGCTGAAATGATCTTTTTAGGGTTCTCAACTCGAAACGCTGGAACCACATTCACTTCAACACCATCAACGACTGCCGTTACGTAAGGATGCGTTGCATACTCTAGCCTTACCTCGTAATTCCTACGTTTGAAGCACTCAGTCACAATATTTACAAACTCACTACCAAACCATGTCTCATCTACTTGCTGTGGATTGAAAAGAACGAATACATCGATATCCACTTCCCCACGAATAAACGTGTCTTTAGCTACAGACCCCTGTAAAGAGATGACGAACTCCCTGTTTAGAGGGCCGAGGCATTCCGTGAGAAGCTGTGATACGGTATCGTAGACCTGTCTCAGCCTCTCGTAGTCTTCCCTACGCGGCTTAACCTTCTCGATGATCGCTGAAACCACTTTCTCTATATCACTATGTGAACTCGACATCTCTACCCCAGCTTCACAACGTATAAGTCTCTGTATATGGGGCCTCTAGGGGTTAGTATGCTCTGCTTAAGCTTTACCTCTGTAACTGGTGTCACCCCAAAATCATAGTCTTTCAACTGATTGAGAAGATCTGTAACCCTAGCTATGTTACGACTGCTACGAACTCTAGCCAATGTTATATGTGGCGAGAACTCATGCTGATCCCTATGCACATCGTGAAGCCTTGCCCTGGCGATACCCTCATCAACTATCCGTCTCATCTTAGCTAGCTGCTCAACACCGTCAACAACACCTGCCCAGATTACACGAGGTCTCGATATCGATGGGAATGCTCCTACACCAAAAACCCTCATCTCGAACTTAGTAATGTGTTTCGGTATATCGTTCAGAATCCTCTTAATCTCCTCAATGGTTACGCTAGACACCTCTCCTAAGAACCGTATAGTTAGGTGAATATTTTCATCCTCAACAGGTTTTAGATCAGCACCAGTTGCAGTGAACATATCACGTACCCTTATCAGGTTAGATAACACTGATGGGTTCTCAATCTCTATAGCTATAAACGCTCTGATACTCATGACCGCTCCACCAATGCACATCCCTTGCTTAAGAAATATAAAGATTTCTTACCCTACGTTGTTGGATAGCGGTAGTCACCACTATGAGGGTGCAGTACCTGTCTAAGAAGAACATAAAAGAGATTGTGAAGTCTCTAGAGCTTAGAAAAGATGTTGATAAGGCTATCATAGACCTTCTACGGAATGCGGAGAGTGTCAAGGTCGTTTCAGAGAGTAAGTATGAAGTTATTGTAGCTGATAACCTACCACTGTTATTTAAAGGTCCTAGATATAGTGGATATGCACCAACGCTGTTCATAGTAAACTATATGTATGCTAAGGGAGTCAGGCTCCTACCTATGGTCGTTGTTGATGAGGGAGCTGTAGACCCGCTAATGCGCGGTGCCGATGTCATGATCCCGGGGATAAGGAGAGTGCTTACCCCTTTCTCTGTAGGTGACTTTGTTGCTGTTCTCGAACCTAGTGAAAGGTATGCCATAGTTGTTGGATACGCACTGATCGACTCATCGACTATAGCGCCTGGGGTTAAGGGTAAGGGGCTAAGGAATCTGACATGGCTAAACGATGACTTGTGGAAGCTGTGTATGGAGATAGCTAGGTCTGAATCTAAATAGATGTTCGTCACTTCTACGGTAAAGACTTAGGAATGCTACATCATCTACTATCTCGATTCGCAAAACGTAGGAGTACCTCTTGAAATCGACTTCAGCTATACCTAAGCTCTCAAGATCTTCACCAACAAACTTTAGTAAGCGTGTACAGGAGTCTATGTACCACCCTCTCTTTCTACATATGCCCACGAGTATGATCGGCTTTCTCTCTGGATAGAACATCACAATATCGCGACAAGCTCTTCGAATATCCTCATAGCGTGACCGTACATAGCTTTGTAGAGGTATAGCCCATCTAATAGCGCTACAACCTCTCGCACGTAGTCTCAAAACCATGCTATAAGGATCCCTGCAGACGCTGGAGAACACGATTACCAGTCCCTTTCTCCTACGATACTCAACAACTACATCCCTACACATATCTAGAAGTGCGCTCTCCACCTCAAGCGCTGCCATAGCCTCACGTCCAAACACCGTAGTTATGAGCAACCGGGGCTCAGAACCCTTGACTTCGATCATAACACTCACTACGCTCGTGCTTCATCACAGCCAGCATCCGATTAGTGAAGCAGGTTTTTAGCCTCTAAAACTATCATCAGATGAGCGAGTGGTGCGGGGGTGCCCGAGCTAGGTCAAAGGGGGCGGGCTTAAGACCTTCCGGCTGGGGTAAGAGACCCGCTGGCGTAGGCCTGCGTGGGTTCAAATCCCACCCCCCGCACCACACTTCTCCTACCCAATACCTTGACTGGCCGCGAACACTACGTTCTTCACGTGGGGCGCTGCAAACCCTTGGCCATGTACGCTAATCGAATGCTCTACTCCCTACAAATCACGATAGTTCGCACACGTGATGTATGTCGATGGACTTCAGCAACGCCTTATATCTTAGGGACTTGTGCTCGCTGTATCGTAGTGCTGAACTCCACTGTCCTCACAGCGTTAGGACGGTGTATGGACTTAAGCTGAGATGGTAACATCCCACAATTGGAAAGTGTGTTACGTTTAGCATACGTATGCCAAGTATATGAGCGCTGATGCAATGAATAAGCATAGCCATTGCTTGGGAGAGTACCTGAGAACCTTATAACCGTCGAGAGGTGGTATGGGTAGAGCATTAAAGAGTGCTAAAAGCGAGTTGACATTGCCTATGATCAGCGTGTAAATGGCTATGGGATGACATAATCGAGAAAGGGGATACATACACAGTGCCATTATAGCATTTGCTAGAGGACCCCATAGAGCAACGATACCGGCAATACGTATACTTGGGCTCTCAACTACTACAGCACCTGGAGCTGCAATAACGAATCTACCACTGCTAATTGCGCATATGAGTAGCGCCATTAGTAAACCGGGATACCATGCCTGGTAGTAAGAGTGAGCGCCAAGCTTCCTAGCAACATTCCTATGAGCAAGCTCATGTATGACAAAACTAAGTAGAACGGCGAGGCCGTATATCGGGAGAGCCGCTATATCGCCTCTCACTACGTTACTCCAAGAGAAGACTACCGTTAGTATACCCCAAGATATTATCAAGTCTACGACTTCTCTATACCTGTACCACCCTATATAATAGCGATAGTAATAGCGATGCATGTTCACCTGCAAACCTAGGTCTAGTACAGCAACTCTGAGGAAAATAAGGGGTCTGGTGTTCGACTTTGCAATAAGCGTTTATCGTTTCCCTCAGGTAGGTGAATGCTTCTCGATACAATTCGCGGTGTTAATGTCAGTTCTATAGTATGCAGTAAGACGCTCTCTAATCACATCATAGACATCTTCATATTGGTCGAGCTTGGGTCCCGACCTTGCTACGCATTGAAAATACACGCACATCAACCACTGTCATAACAATCCTTGTAATGATGTTGCGTATTATCTCAATGGCCTACCCTCCTAAATAGCGCTTCTTAGTAATCATAGGATGGAAGTTTGAACACTACCATGTCATACAGCATCGTTGTCCGTGTAGTAGTTCTAAAGATTAAGACTCATGTTCTTAGTGTTCCAAACCTAATCTCCAACAATACCATCGTTAGTGAGCTCAACGTTGTCTAGAAAAGGCTCTCTACCTGAACACTCTATAGCTTCATGTGCTGAAGTACCATATCATCGTCTACGGCTCACCTTCATCAGGTTCAGAATGCGAAGACTTTATGTGAAAAAGCAGGTTTCTATAAGGGTCGCTGTTTACCGTAATAATGATTCTGAACGTGCATAGCGGCTATCTAGCTTGTAAAACGATAGACCGTATACGTCAAAACTTGTTAAAGCTTAGGGTCAAGCTCTGGACTTATTTACGCTGCTTAACGTACGTGCTCTCTGTGCTCTTTAAGCATCTCCATCGCTTTACGAATGCTCTCTAAAGTTATCCTGTAGATCTCCAGTGTTAGCGCTACGTAGTAGGGATACCAAAGCCATTGTAAGACGCTGTACATCAACGCTATCGGGTCGTAGGGAAACACAATGTATGGAGGATAGTATGGGTACCAGTACATCAGCTAGTCACCAGGGATAGGGGTAGTATGGGTACCAAGGTATCGGGTATCTCCATATGGCGTACCATGGAACTATCGGCGGTGGATACCAAGCCCTCATGATCCAGTATGGGAGGCCGAAAAGCCACCAACAAGCTCCTTTACCCCATATCCATCCGGGCCTCATCCACGGTGGCAAGTGACTCCATGGTCCACGTCCTGGGTATGGTCCTACCCATCCCCAACGCCCTCCTCTGCCAAAGCCCATCCATGGCATGAAAAGCCACCACATACTTAACACCAAGATTTCTGTGCAGCTGCACAGATTATAAGTTTTGTGCGGCTGCACACAAAGTTGCTAAGTTCTATACCTCTGAACTCTGAGTAAGGAAACTAGGTAGGCTGCTATGTAAGGGGTTGTCTAGAGAGTACTGAGGTGTTTGGTATGAGTGGCCCGTGGATATGGCGTTG
Organism: Ignisphaera aggregans; assembly: GCA_015662595.1. Taxonomy (GTDB): domain Archaea; phylum Thermoproteota; class Thermoprotei_A; order Sulfolobales; family Ignisphaeraceae; genus SZUA-1435. Next base: position 13,790 of record DQTV01000015.1, on the reverse strand, counting down.
GAGGCGAGGTTGTGTTGGTAGAATGCCGAAGCCTAGAGCTATATGGTTTGCATTTCCTCACGTTACATTCATCCCCATAGATAGCTCAGGAAGACCAGCAGCACAAGGTGAGGGTATAGAGCTTTATCCAGATGAGCTAGAGGCTTTGAGGCTTGTATACCTTGAAAAACTCACGCAGGAGGAGGCAGCTAAGCGCATGGGTATATCCCGAGGTACACTATGGCGACTACTTGATAGTGGCCGAAGAAAGCTTGTTCAGGCTATGGTAGAGCTTAGACCAATAGTGTTAGTTCCCGTGCATAGAGCCCAGACATGTGGCGATACTAAAGCGGGTACCTCACAAAGCTCAAGCAACCTCTCTGGCTAGAGCATAGCTTTTAGCTATCAATTCGTGTAATACCTCCAGATCGAGTTTAGCTGCTATATAGAGGCGGTTTAGTTTAGGAACTACAGCAACGTGATTCAGTATCGACGGTCTACTCAACTCATTAGCAAACCTCAGCAGCTTCTCAGCCATAGGCCTCGAGGTATACACAAGGTGATACCTAGCATTGCCTATCTCAACACTTTCACATACCATATTTTCAAAGTTTTTAACGACTCGCTTTACGCCAAGACGGTAATACCCCTTACGTACTAAATGAGCTTCTGCACAAGGTGTTTTACGCAGTTGAAATACCAGGTAAAGTCTATCGAATCTACTGGTCACGATAGCTATCGGTATGTAGAGAAGGCTTTGACGAGGTAAAAGCACAACCGTCGCATCTACCTCGCGAACCCCACCTCGATCAACTAGGTACTTTGCGTGATATCCCACGTAAATACCTATAACGGTATACTCCTTGCTTTTCGGCTTAATCACCTCTTCAAGAATCCTTATACTCCTCTCCAGTATCTCAAGATTCTTCCTCCTCCCACGATAGAATTGAATTATAGTGACGCCAGCCAGTAAAAGAATCCCAAAGAATACAGGGCTAGTAATCATAATTGAGAGCTTATGTGCATACCCTAACACCAAGAGCTAATCCCTATAGTAACTACTCCACGCTTTTCAAAATCTGTGCTAACTTTTCAAGCGCTTCGATGCCTCGAGGTTCAAAGGGTAGATACGGAACTTCAACCACGTTCATACCGCTAAATAGTTGATGTACCAAGCTCAGAGCTCTTTCCTGTTCAGTCAACTTCTGCCTGAGCTCATTACTTACGGCATGTAGTTTAAGGACCTTGTTTACGATTAGATAGCTAACTGAGATACCAAGCTTTGAAAGGAAATCGTATGCTCTCTTAGCCTCTACGATCGGTAGTGTTTCGGGGTTTACTACGATTATTACGCTAGACATATCCTTGTTCGTAAGTACAGAATGTATCATCGAGTACTCCTCATAGAGCTTTTTGAGTTCCTGGAATATGGGGTCTTCAGCAACATCGATAGGCAGCTCTATTCTGTGCCCAGCCACCACAACCTCCCAACGCCTCTCACCAAGTACTCTAGCAATAGCCTTTCTCCTATCGAGTATCGCTAACCTCAACTCCATCAACTTGCTTATCCAGATAAGCGAGATCGCTGGAAGTGCCATGATACGCAGTGTCAAACCTGTTGGAGGAGTATCGAATACCAGTACATCAACAGATTTTCTGAACACATAATCCTTGACTATCTCAACAATCCTATCAAGCACAGCCTGCTCCTCTATCCCTGGAGCATGTTTAAGCACATCTATGTACTTATCGAGGTTCAGTACCCTGAGATAGCCATAGATATCCTTAATTCTCTCACCAAGAGTCTTCAAATGCTTTCTAATCATGGCATCATAGTCAACCTCTATAGCTACCAGGTTACTCTCGATGGTCCTCGGCTCATCACCTAACTCCGTATCAAATACATCGCCTAGGTTATGCGCGGGGTCTAGACTAACGATTAGTGTTCTATAGCCTTCTCGAGCCTTTCGAAGAGCGTAAGCTGCAGCACAAGTGGTCTTACCCACCCCACCTTTACCTACAAAGAACCTTATGATCGTCTGTCTCATTGAAAACACGCTCTACTCTATATCAAAGACTCCCGCCATCTCCCCTAGCATATCGTCCAATCTCTCGCTTATGTATGTAGCTACTATAAGTTCGCGACCTAGGTATGGTAAAAGCCTTAGAGATATGGTTGTAGGTGGGCTCGGGAGCCCAATGAATGAGCCTATGATCAATAATGCAAAGATGTTTTCTAATTCTCGAAGCTCAATCCCGAGATATTCTACCGACTTACCCCTGAATACTGACGCAATCATGTTGAGCACCTTATTAACAACGTTGCGTATCATCATGACCATCTACCGGTCTACCTCTTAGGTATGCAAAGCGGTTAGAGATTCCATGACCTGAGGGATACGGTCTAAGATTAGGAGCGTAGACGGTAAAAATGTCTGGGATACGTATTCATCTTCTTCCTGATCCCAATTACACGAACTCAGTTTCTGGCTTTCTAAGACTTTTAATCCATAGTCCGAAGATTAGGAAGTTCAATAGTAGTCCTATAGCTGTAATCCCAGCTACAGCACTAGCCGTAGCGATTTTACCAGCTTTGACTAAAGCTGGTATGACCACAACTTCATACCATATCAAAGCTATTGTAACCGTTATCCATAGGAAGACAGCCGGTGCTATTACCAAAGCTTTTCCTAAACCTGTTGCCTTCTGCACCTTAGCGGTCCAGATCGCTATGGTCATCAGTGCAAGGCTTGCTAGAAGCTGGTTCATGCCCGCAAAGGCTGGCCATATAACTAGGAACTGCTTTGTTGCTGCGAGAAGTACTCCCAACACAGCTAGTATAGTGGAAGCTACCCACTTATTGACAAGCACCCTGTATACCGTTGTAGATCTCGACTTTATGGGCTCCATAAGCTCCTGCCACGCGTATCTACCCAGCCTAGTCCCTGTGTCAAGGGATGTCAGTGCGAAACCTGTGATCCATAGAGTGCTGAAGATGCACATAGCCGTTAGATCGAGTCCAAACGCTTTGTTCGTTGCATAGGCGTAGCTAAGAGGTATCACCTTCCACTTTAATGCTCCAGCGAGAGGTGCATAGTATTTACCAAATACTGTTGGGTTAGCTGCAAACGCCTTCATAACCTCGGCTATCGCTTCCTTAGATGCACCGGCCGCTATACTTCCCATACCGAGACTCATCGATATCTTGTTGACTATGCTCAACACCTTAGCGTTACCCGCAGCGATAGCTGAGTATACGGTGTCGGTAAGGGCGGTAACCCCAAAGGCTGCCATAGACGCTATGACCATCGTTGATAGAAAGCCCTCAGTTTCCATACCTGCATAACCTACTAGAAGTCCGTGAAGCTCGTCCGCAAGCTGCTTACTCGTAGTACCAGAGCCTACCAAGCTATGGAATCCTGAGAGAGCTCCACACGCTATTATTAACGGGACTGTTGGCCAGAACGGTGAGGGTTGACCACCAACAACATTTGCTACAAACCCTGTTACGCTAGGTAGAACAAGTGTTGCTCCTCCTCTCAATGCTAAAGCTATGAGAGCAGCACCACCTATTGCTAAGCTAGCCCATAGAATATATGCGTTGAGATAGTCACGTGGCTGAAGTAGTACCCATACAGGTAGTGAAGCTGCTACGATTATGTAGACCAGGAGGATTACAAGCCACTGGTAAAAATCTAGATGGAACGTTCCTACTTGCTGAACATATACACCCACCAAGACGGCGAGTATTATGAAGATCCAGCCTATCACAGTACCGCCCTTAAATCCAAGCCTTGTTCTATACATTAGAAATCCTGTTATGACTGCGAAAAGCAGTAGCAATAAGGCTGATACTCCTGCACCCGGAGTTGCTGAGAAGAGCGCTGAAATCACGAAAGCAAATGCTGCAACTACAAGCAGTAGAGCAAACCATATGTATGCGTTGAATATGTACGTAGCTTTCCTCCCCATGAGCTTACCAGCTATCCACCCAATAGACCTACCATCATACCTGACACTCGCCATCAGCGAGAGGTAATCGTGGACCACTCCTATGAAGACGTTTCCAAACCATATCCACAATATACAGGGAAGCCAGCCCCAGGCCAATGCAATAGCGGGTCCAACAATAGGTCCTGCACCAGCTATAGACGCGAAATGATGGCCATACAGAACATACTTGTTAGCCGGTACGTAATCAACACCGTCATAAAGTCTCTTCGCAGGAGTTTCGCGTCTAGAATCGGCCTTCACAACAGCTCTCTCTATATACTTACCGTGCGTGAAGTAAAACACAGCGTATATTATTAGCGCTATGAGAATGAGAAGTCCGGCTTCCATCCCCTGACCCTACCCTACATAGAACTAATCGTAGCAATAAACCTGACTGTTTCTATTTCTTAAACCGATATCTACACACCATATCAAGCCAGTACTGTAACGAACTCCACTATACCCCAATGCCTGTCATTAGCGTTACAAACCTACAAACTAAGAGCCTACAACATTATTTACCGCTCTAGCAACCTTATAATGGGATGATGTTTGCGGCCGTACCCGAGAGGTGAGGAGAGGGCGGGCTTTTCGTTGACCGTCAACATTCATCGCGGCATATCCATAGCGTTGATGATTACCCTAATCACTTTACAGTTAAGCATGGCTGAGATGATCGTCGTTCATAGCTATGGCGAGACGCATTCAGGAATCGCATATACGGTGTGTGATACTCTATACTTTCTAAACGCTATCTACATCGAGAATAGTACTCTAAATACAACGCTCTACATGGAGACCCCTCAAAATCTGAGTTTCAATTCGTTTATCAATCAAACCGTCACAACGCTATACGTTAAAAACCTTGTATTTTTAAACCGTAGCAAGCATTACGCATTTCAGATTAAGCCAAATAGCACATTCTATGGATTCTTCTTAGCTAAGGTTGTGGTTTGTGGACCGCATAGAGCAATGCTTCTACGTACTATCAAGAGGATCATCCACAGTAAGGATTATAGAGACCTCATTATTGAGGGTAAAGCGAATGAGACTATACCAAGCGAGATAAAGTCGAAGTACATACTAAAACCACATAGAGTAGTGGTCGAGGTTCTCAAACCTGAATTCGAGAAATGGGTTAAATACATGTTTAATGTTAGCGTAACCAACTTATCCAAGTTCAGCCTTGCTGTTATCGCTGCGTACTACATCTATGGCCAGTTCTATATAACGTACACGCCATCACCTTTCCCTAGACCGATAGATTACGTAATTCAGAAGAGGCAGGGAGACTGCGATGACATGTCACGTGTTTTGGTCGATTTATTACGAAGCTATGGAATCCCGGCAGTGATAGCCTATGGCTACGTGTTCATAAAAGCTGATTGGCTTAGACATTATGTGATTCCAGTAGAGAACCTGACATACGTTATTCACTACGCGGGCCCACACGCATTTACCATAGCATATGTGCCTGGCTATGGCTGGATCCCACTAGATCTATTAGCAGGTTCCATGCTTGTATATCCATTCGTTTTCGAAGACCTTTCCATAGACACATCAGTCAACATGACGGCCGTTAATGAGTTTAGAAATATGAGTAGACGTATTAGCGGTATTCAACTTATAGCAATACTAGATGACGATGAATACCTCAAAATCCTTAACTACTCTGAGGATCCTATAGAGGCTATAAGTGCGTATGTAAATATGTCGATGAACCTCACGGTCGTAATAGAAAAGAGGGTTGTAAAGACCAACACAACAACAGTATCAAGGGTCACTCCCAGCCTTACTAGAACAACGCTGACCACGACTGCTGTAGACTCTACAACGCCTACACCATACCTGCCGACTAGCGAAACGATCTCTGCAACCTATACCTCACTATATCGAAGATTATCAAGGCCAACCACAACACCGAAACATGTGACTAGACCTGAATCTATGCACACGACTTCACCAACACATACGTTCACAATACAAACAGGCAGCACAACACCATATACTACACCCCTCAACACCATAAACACCCAAACTGCATCAGAGAGAACTGATATAGCCACAGGGCTCAGTCCTCATCATAGATCTACATCGCGGAGCATCACTGAGCTCGACATGCCTTCCCTCCATACCGTGGATACGAGTGTAGTTTCAACGATCGTTAGCAAGCGATACGCTAACATCGTTATAGCTATTATCTTGGCGATCCCGACAATAGTGACAGCGATAGTTTATCGAAAAGCTAAACAGTAACCTAATAAGCTTGGGTCACCGAGTCTCTATACATGAGTACGGTGCACTGCGAGCTGATGAGGAGATTAGTCCCAGCCTGAAGCGTTGGTGATGACAGGCCTCCCCACGCCGATGAAATGCTGTTTCAAGAAAGTTCCCTGGCCACCTTCAGCGCATACCGCATAGAAATTCCTTAGCATATGACATAGCAGCTATGCTAATAGCTTGTATGGCGTGCACGCATCTAGTTGGCGATGTTGTAACAGTATTTATTTCTGCGATTATTATCAAGCACGGAGAGCTCAACCAATTAAAGTCTCTGAGGTGTCCATGTGTGTTCCTGTACATTATGAGGCATGGTAAAGCTGAGGAGAGGAAACCAGGTCAGAGCGATGAGGAGCGTAGACTAACTGATGAGGGACGGCAAGACGTTGAGCTTGTAGCTCGATTGATGCCGTATAAGCCATCCGTAGTATTTACCTCTCCTATCCGTCGTGCTGTTGAGACAGGCGAGGTAGTATCTCGGGTATGGAGTGTAGAGCTTAGAGTTGTTGAGGAGCTTCACCCCCAGCTACTCAGCTTAGATAGTCTAAAGCGCGTACCTCTAACCGATAACGCTGTTCTCGTAGGTCATGCGCCAAGCATTGAAAGGTTGTTGAGCAACCTTATTGGGGGAGGCAACATTAAGTTGAAGGCTGGCGCTATCGCTGGTATAGAGCTTGAGCGCATCGAAGAGGGTAAAGCTGTACTACAATTCGTTATAACTCCTGAAATAGCTAGAAAGTGTGTGCTCAGAACTTAGCCAATCGAGACCTATCATACACTTTTCTTCGCTAAAACATCTAATACGCTTTGAAGTGCTTTCTCAACCTGTGGAGGTAAATACTTCAGCTCTATGTCTACAAACCCCCTTATAAGCATGGATATGGCTTCCTCGTAACTAAACCCCTTGATCATCAGATACTCGATCTCGTCGTCTCTTAGCTTACCTATGGAAGCTTCGTGAAACAGTTCTGCATCACTATGGCTTGCTTCTAGCTCAGGTATTGTAGTGATGGAGGAGGTTTCCGATAGCAGAAGTCCACGACATTCAACATACCCACTGGTCTTAGGCGCTAAACTAGATATGCGTAATCTAGTGGTTATCTTCGATCTGTCCCGAGCAACTACTTTGCTAACAAGCTCAGCCCGACTATGTTCGCCAGAAAGCTCAGCAATCGAGCCGATATCGTGTACTGACTCTCCAAGCCCTAGAATTATCGTTGCAGAGTAAACCCGGGAGTTCACCCCACGTGCATATACTTTGGGAAGGCTTTGCAAACTCTTGGTGACGCTCATATTGATGTAGTAACTTGCATACACAGCATCATCATCTAATACCACCGCCGTTCGGGGTCTCACATGGGTAACTCTGTTCCAAGAATGTATCATGACGTCTACTAGCTTAGCTTTTCGCTCTAGGTATATCTCGGTTATGCCGATATGTAATCCCATCTCTTCAGGAGCTATTGTACAGCCTGTTACTATCGTCGCTTCGGCTCCCTCCTCGACAACAACAATATTGTGAACGAATTGTGTACCACCGCTCAGTAGGAAACACGTTTGTATGGGTAGATCAACTCGTGTATTCTTTTTAACCCTTATGTAGCAGCCTCCCGAACTCTTCAAAAACGTTACAGCAGTGTACTTATCCATGTCGACAGGTATCAACCTCCAGAAGTACTTCCTGACCTCATCCCACCGCTCTTCAATAGCCTGTTCAAGGGGTAGAATCTCGACTCCCGATACCAAGCTTCCATAAGCTTCTATCCTTGAATCTACTTGGTAAAAGTATGCAGACCTTGTCTTACTGCTAACGTCAATACCTACCTGCTTAACTCGCTCCCTCTCACTCAGTATGGTAACTCTGCGCTTCGGAGTATAGTTGACGAGCTGCTCTACATCTATATCCACGCCATAGGGTGCAGGCTTAGATAGAGCTTCAAGAGCTCTCCTCTTCAGCTCCTCGTATATCGTATCTCTACTCATCTCGCTTCACCGCACAGGACACTACAGCAGAAAAGCCGTGTTCTAATACCATGGGCAGTATCCTTTCAGAAGAACCCTCAGCCACAATCTCGCCATCCACCATCACGTATGCCCTATGGTGCTTGACATGCTTAGCTATTAGGCCTGTATGCGTTACTATTAGAATGCTCTGAGTACCCATAGACATCATCTCCTCGATAGCTTCAGCTATAAGCAGCACACTATCCACATCGACACCGGAGTCTGGTTCATCTATCAACGCTATACGAGGCCTCAACGCCATGAGAGACGCTAACTCTATACGCTTCATCTCGCCTCCGCTGAACCCAACTCCAAGGTCACGATCGAGAAGGTGAGATATGTTAAGCAGCTTAGCAATGTTCTGAACCTCCTTCATAGCCTCCTGAACGCTTTTCACACGCCGTAGTACCAGCTTTTCAAGAAGCTTACCTACACGTACACCCCGTATCCTCGGTGGGTGCTGAACAGCTAGAGCTAAACCGAGCCTAACACGAGCTTCAGGGTTTAGGTGCGTTATATCGTTTCCATCTAGTAGCACCTTGCCTGCAACAACAACGTATTTAGGATGTCCCATCACCGCGTTCAGCAGACTAGACTTTCCGCTACCGTTGGGTCCGAGTAGTAAGTTAACCTCGCCTCTCCTAAGCTCCAACGAAGCTCTCTTAACTACTATCCGTCCCTCAACAGCTACTGCTACCCTCTCAATTCTCAGCATACCGATCCTAGTGAAGACCTACGTTAAAGACTTATAAATATAGTCTCCATAACACACCATCGCACGACCTCGTATCTTAGTTTTGGTGTACTTGTCTATCCTGATTCTGAGCTCAGCGAGGGTGATAATCATCACTTCTCAGTAAGCCGAAGTTCTCATCACGATACCGAGCCAAAATAAAATCTTTAACGTTGTAGACACCTGCTCACGTCTTCTCACCCTCTTCTGGAGGTATAGGCACTTCACGTATGCGCTCCTCAACCTCCTCCATCAACGACGATAGTATGATCCTTATCTCCCTAACCGTCGGCTTAGCTATCTTCTTTATACCGCGATGACCAGGTACATATATGGGCTTTACAAGATTAGCCTCCTCGAGCCTCTTTACATGTGTACTGATGTTCGCCTTGCTCTGCTTCAGCTTCTCTGCAAGATCCTCTATACCCATATCCTCCTTCATAGCAAGGCCAAGAATCCTTAGCCTCGTTATGGAGGCTAAAGCACTAGCTACGCGCTCTATGAACTCTTCACCAGCGACATACATGACATCGCCTTCGATCCAAACCCCTTTTCCACATCTTTGACCAGCACTCTCAACACCCATATTAAACCCCTCGTACAGCTTTTTACAAATAGTTTAAAAACCTACCCCTTCCCCAGCCAAGAACCTGCAGTGTATATCTCACTATCTTTTTCGAGGTTGCAACACAATGTTTGGTGTAGAGATAGTGGGAAGTATTTCCATAGGGCCTCACAGCATAGAGGTACTGAAATTCGAATCCCATACTCTATACAGGCGTATAACCGATGGAAAGCATGTGAAGGAGCTGTTGGTAGATCCGTCACTAGAGTTAAGGTTAGTCCCCATATACCCCGTTTTCTACCCTCGATTTCTTACTCAATACATACTGTGCAAATTTGAGAAGCCTATTACCGTAGCTCCAGGAAACAGTGTATCGCTATACATCGAAATTCCGATAGATGCCGCTATATACGCTTACAATAAATCGAGTTTTACAATTCTCGACATACTCCCGCTACACACTACACCTAAGCTCATACTCTACGGTCCATTAAGTGGTGGAGTACTAGCAAGATACTGCATAGCCAACATACGGGATCACCTTGATCATAGACCTAGGTTGGGTATAGCAATAGCGAAGCTCATCATACGCAACAATACAAAGAGTATAGCCACCGTTAATAAGATTCTTCTCGATGCTTCACCCCTACGACTTTACTACATCCCCAACGATCTACGTGTATACACCCAGGAGATCACAATGAACATCGTCTCCTCCACCTCCGCCATAGTGAGCTATGGACAGCCCTTTGTAGAGAACGCGAAACCTATCGACGATCCTCACGAGTTAAAACCTCCGCGGATCTACAACAGAACCGATATGTTATGGGGGTACTAATACACGATGATCTTACCGCTAGATCTAGGCAGCACAGTTAGAGCTCTTAGCATTATAGCTATACTATGCGTAGGGTTCATATTAGCGTATCTCGTACGTAAGGCGCTTTTCAAGGCCTTGATACGAGTATTGCCGCAAAGCCTAGCAAAGAACATAGCTAAAGTCTGTTTCTACATCCTTACAGCTCTAACACTTCTCATAGCGCTGGGTACAGCGGGTATAGATCTTACAGCACTTGCACTAGCTGGAGGATTCGCGGGTATAGTCGTCGGCTTTGCTCTTCAGCCACTGCTATCGAATCTGTTTACAGGCATATACATCATTAGTGAAAAGGCGCTGAATCCAGGAGAGCTAATAGAGGTAAATGGAATTCAGGGCTATGTTTTAGAGATATCGCTAATGTCAACGAAGATAAGGTCGCTTGATGGAGCGATACTCAGGATACCGAACAACGAGGTCTTCAACTCCATTCTAAGGAATTTCAGTCAGACGCCTGTTAGAAGAATAGAATTTCTGGTATCGATAGCGTATAGAGAGGATGCTGAAAAAGCTTATAATGTGATAAAGCATGTTCTCGAACAACATCCATACGTATTGATAGAGCCTCCACCGGAGGTATTTGTGTCTAAGCTAGATTCAAGCGGTGTCAACATAACCGTCAGGGTATGGGTGCCTACCGAGCTATGGTACGATGTTACGATGGATTTGTTATGGAAGCTGAAGAAAGCTATAAGCGAAGCCGGTATAGAGATACCATTCACACAAATCGATGTGTGGTTCCGGACACCTCTCAAAATTGAGAAATCTTGTCAAAACCTAACATCAGAGACTTAGGATGCAGCGTACATCTACCTTTACACCACTACGTTGAAGCATCTTAACGCACCTATGACAGAACGCATCCATCTTTGCATCAACATCGAATACACTGTTACTGAAGTTCATTACACAGCCCGGTGTCATACAGTGTTCGAGACCGAAGACGTGTCCAAGCTCATGAAGAACCTCTTTTCTTATACGCCTCCGAAACCTATCTTGATCAGCGAAATACCTTAGCCTAGGCAGAAACACAGCCGCTGCTCCAAGGTAAGGAAGAGCTATTCCAAAGACAAAGTTTAATCCATGTACATAGGCGTCAACATCAGCTACAAGCAGTAGAACTTCATTAAGAGACTCCCGGTATAGTCTAGCTATATGTTCGAGCAGTCTATCTGCTAGATACTGCTGTCTAACACTATCAAAAGCATTGCTGGGAGCTGAAGCCCTCAACATGCTTACGACATTTAAGTTCATACACTTAGCAGCTTCCTTAACCTCCTCAACAACGTCACCGACATCGCCGATAGTTATAAGCTTTAGGTAGTACGAGACCAAATAACAGCGCCCGCTAAATCTACATCAGTTGAGAAGTAAAGCTTATCTTACTTACACGTCTTCTAACAAAGTTATCTTTAGCATTCTGCAACTCTAGGTTATTGACATTTTAACTATCTTCAGCATCAAAACATGCTTGGAGAAGTGTGGTTGACGGTTTACTTACCCCTCAATAAAGACCGTTGAAGGACTGTGAGGGTTTGCTGGCGATACCATGTTCTTAGCCAATACTGCTCCGCTAGATAGTATATTTGGAGAATGCAGCTTTGTGTAATGGGTTTATGAAAAGTGTTCAGATGCGGTCCATGTCATCATTTATCAGTGCATGAAGGGTTCATCACCTAGTCTCTACACCGCTACGCTCTCTACCAACTTACGCAGTATTGGGCTGAGGATTATAGTCGTTATGGCTACCAGTAGAACTGACGTGTAGTCAACGCTATCGATCAACCCTGCATCCAGAAGTATCTTTAGAAGCGCTGTCTCTAGAATTCCTCGGCTTATCATTGCAGTTCCAACGCTTAGAGCTATAGCACGATTTCTAGTGGCTAGGTATGTTACAAAACCACATCCGATAATTTTACCGGCAACAGCTGTTAGCAGCAGTACTACAAAGAGCTGGAGATCTACATGTGTCGGAGCTATGAGAAGCCCCACATATGTAAAGAATAGTGGTAATGCAAAAGCTTCTAAGAACACCTTTAACTGATTCAGAAAGTCTACGATCGCAGTCTCGGTAATGAGTAGTGGGTCGTGCCCTTCCCGTCCTCGGCCTATGAGGAGTCCAGCAAGATAAGCACCTATAAGTTCGTTCAATCCAAGTACTTTGACCAGAAGTGCGAATCCGGTCATCAGTATCATGGATACAGAGGCAAATACTGTTTGATTACTAGCTATTCTGTAATAGAAGATTCTTGGATTCCTAACAAGGACCTCACTTAGCAATATTATCAACATTAGCACGACTATCGACATGGGGAGCGTGTAGGCTATAGACAGCGGGTTCTCACCCAGAAAACTACTAGACACCATGCTTAGCACCACAACGGCCGCTATATCATCGACTACGCTTGCGCCAATAGCTATCGACCTCACGATCTCATTTCTACTCCTAACAATAACTGCAGCAACTGTTTCAGTGGCGGTATTGGATAGGAGTATCGCTATGATTAGAGACTTAGTTAGTGAGTATCCGAGAGCTAACATAACGTAGAAGATCATTGCGAATGTGACCACTACTCCACATAGACCCGTAGCTATAATCCATAGGCTCAGCCTCTTCAACTCACCGAAGTTTGTAGTCATCCCCGTGTAGAACATTAGTAGTAGCAAGCCAAAGTATGAGATTGCTTCGAGTTCTGGAAGGGGTTTTACCCATCCAAGTATGTGCGAACCTAGTATCAGACCTGCTACTATGTGAGCTACTATGGGACTTAGCTTAGCCTTCTCTACAGGCTTTTCAAGTAGTTTTGCAAGTGCGAGAAGCAGTACGATGTATGCTATAAAATGCTGATCCATCTCACCTCTCAGCCAATGTGAAGGAGCTATCCTAGATGCTTATAAATATACTTCACCCAGACCTGGCTCGAAACCATAGGCATGACATATGGCTACCCAATACCTAGCGTTACGTGATCGCCATACGGATACCTCTATCGAGAAATGTCGCGCCATAGAATACCAAGTCTGTCTGCATAGCTATAGACGGACTCTAACTCATCGATACGAGGCCTTCGGGCAATCTCTTTATACTCATAAGCTCTATACTCCGGACGGTACTGATCCATAATGTTGACCAGGACCCTATCCCTAGGCAGATTATGTGCTATCCATTCTAAGACTTTGTAGGAACAGCACTCGACATGATTTGGAAGGACTAAGTGCCTTATTATCATATCCCCATGATTAATCGCTATCTTCAGATTTCGCGTCACCACATCAACGTAGTTATCGATTCCTGAAAGCCTCTTAGCACACTCGTTATTTCCATACTTGAAATCAGGTAGCCAGATATCGATGACGTG
>DQTV01000080.1 GCA_015662595.1 Ignisphaera aggregans | reverse complement strand
CTGCTTCGTCTATCCTTACGCTTCTCCCTGTCTCTAAATACATAATGAGTTTGCTATCCTCGATTTTCCAGCTAACTATCGTTGCTGCATCCTCAGCAGTTTTTGCTCCTCGTTTGAGGTACTCTTCGTTGAGATAGCGTATCACTTCTTCAAGCTCTGCATATGCAGACTGTGGAAGCTGACGATTGAATGTGGCTTCCAATATTCCGCGGAATTTCATACGGTACCACTTCTAGACGGTAAGGTATCGACTACAAGGTTAAAGAGCGTAACTGAGGTGTTCAGCAATCGCTCCCTCGATCATCGAATCTCCAAAGACCAATCGTCATCATCCGATGTCACTATACCGAGTGTATTTAATTTAAGCTATTAGGCATTTATGAATTTTGAATATAGTTCAGCGTTTAAGGCCCTCATCACACGTCAGCAAGGGCGTTCCCTCATCACGTTGAGCAGCATCGCTATGCACCCTGTGGTCATCAGTATTATTTTAGCGTTGTAAGTGTAAATGTGTAGCGATACTTAGGCATAATTGTTCTGTATGTCATTGACCGCACTTTCAAGACATTCAACTCTTTAACTTGGGTACTTGATAACGATATGGACTAGACCTCAAAGATGTTCTTAACTAACTTAACTACTTTGTTTAGAGCATTCTATGCAACATATATTGAAGTTGTCCAATCTATAGAAATAGGTTCTCGGAAGTTAAAGTACTCGAGGTTAAGAGGCTTAACGAACCCACATGGCTGTGGTAAGAACTTAATTAGTTTTTCGAGAGGCGGAGTCAGCATAGGGATGCACATGCCTGACATGGTTAAGAAGGTTGTATACATAGAGAACGCTCCCAAGCCTATTGGACCCTATAGTCAGGGAGTTAAAGCAGGTAACTTCTTGCTTATCTCTGGTCAAATTCCGATAGATCCTGCTACCGGAAAAGTAATCGAGGGTTCATTTAGAGACAAGGTGGTAAGAGTTCTTGAGAATACAAGGGCTATCGTTGAAGCTGCTGGTGAGTCATTAGATAACGTGGTCAAGGTGACGGTGTATCTATGCGATATATCAAAGTTTGATGAGTTTAATGAGATATACGCAGCGTACTTCCGTGAAAAACCCACCTGCACGATCAGTTGTTGAGGTGAGTAACCTACCTAAAGGTGTTGATCTTGAAGTAGAGGCGATAGCTTTCATTCCACGGGGTTAAGAACTTTGATATCGTCAAACTTAGAAATGGAACGTTATGCTAGACAGATACCTGTTATCGGTGTTGATGGCCAGCGCAAACTCGCTACATCATCTGTTCTCATAGTGGGTGTAGGAGGGCTGGGTTCAGCTGTTGCACTATATCTCACAGCTATGGGGGTCGGAAAGCTCGTTCTAGTGGATGAGGGATGCATTGAGCTTAGCAATCTCAATAGACAGATACTGTATTCTTCACAAGACCTGGGTTTAAAGAAAGTTGAGGTTGCTAAGTCTAGACTTAAAGCGCTCAATCCTTACGTTGTTATTGAGACTTATGATCGGCGATTAGATGAAGAGTTAGCTAAAGAGCTTGTAAAGCGTGTAGATGTGGTAGTTGACGCTCTCGATAACTGGGAATCTCGGTTGGTACTCAACAGAGTATGTGTGGAGTATGGAAAGCCGTTGATTCATGCAGGTGTAGAGGGTTTCTACGGCCAAGTGATGACTGTTGTGCCAGGTAAAGGACCTTGTTTAGCCTGTCTCTTTAGCGAAATGCCGAGGACTTCTCAAAGAGCGATACCAGTACTAGGTGCTGTAGCCGGTGTTTTAGGAACAATAGAAGCCATAGAGGCGGTAAAGGTGCTGTTGTCCCTAGGCAAGCCGCTGATAGGTCGTATGCTTATTGTGGATCTGCTCTCAATGGACTTCAGGGTTGTGGAGATCAGACGCAATCCTCGATGTCCAGTGTGTAGCAGAGTTGCTACCTAACTCCATATCTCCTTAACCATCGATGAGATGTAGTCACGTACCTCTCTCCCTAAGGGCATTCCTACAGCGCTCTCGGTTACTTTACAGAACGAACACTTATGATCGCTCGCTATTAGACCACATACATCACAGGTACGAATAGACTTACGTTCAGTCTCAACAGGTGTTAGGGTCTCAGCGTGTTTAGCTAACCTTCTTAGAAATGAGATTTTCGTTGATGGGAATAGCTCTTCAATCTGGTTGAAGAATCTCTTAACATGTCTCTCTAACGAGTTTCGCACGACGTAGGGACACATACCATGATGAAATGGAAGTCTCTTCAACACAGAGTATAGAAGTGTTTCACGCTCATACACTTCGTAAAGTGGTCTGATTCTAGAAATCGCTCCTTGCAATGCTTTTGTCTTGGGCACTAGCTTTGATAACGAGCTATAGTCCTGTAAAATGAACGACTTTATGGCGTACGCTATCACATCGTCAGCTGTGTGGCCTGTAGCTACCGCTGTAGCTCCACTTTCTATAGCACACGCATTCATTAAGTACCTCTTAACGATGCCACATACAGAGCAGGGAGGTCTACGACTTCTCTTTGAGAGTTGTGGTAACGTAACTCCAAGTATATCTCTTAGAGACAGTGTAATGAGGGGTACACCTAGCTTTTGCGTGTGAGATTCTACGGAGTGTTTAAGCTGTTCTGAATAGCCCTCTATACCGAGGTCTATGTGTAAGACAGCTACGGAAAACCTCATCTCTTGAGATAGAGCGTACATTATGTCAAGCAGTGTCAAGCTATCTTTACCCCCCGAAACAGCGAGCAGAATCTTATCACCGCGATTTGCTAAGTTGTAACGTAGTATCGTACGCCTTACCTTATTCCTTATGTACTCAATGTAATGCTCTTCACATAGAAGAAGCTTAGCATAGGCAATTCTCGCTACAGCCTCACGTCTACAAAAACTACATTTAGCCTCCGGAGACAGCAAGCAACACCTCTACACTCTCACCATCCTTTACCACTTCATCGTCTAGAACTACCCGTCCATTTTTTACCACTACAGCTTCCTCAAGACTGAGACCAAGCTCCTTTAACAGTTCTCGAACTCTTCTATTACCTCCGCGAACTTCAACCTCCTTATTTTCCGGAACTATCCGTACCTTTATTACCATCGACCCCAACCTAGGTATCTTAGGTGATGAATTTAGCCTACACTGACTCTATGATGAGTACGGCTGGGGGCTGAACGAGGTTACTTCTCACGCTTCTTCTTACCACCTTTACCAGAGCCCTTGGGTACTAAGAACTCCTGGAAGTACCATCCATGGTAACGCTTTATGTGCTCTAACAATGCCTTGTATCTAAACATACCTCTACCGCATACCGGACAGGGTCTTGCAGAGGGCATGAGGCTACACCCACACGCTCACTACTAACACTAGAATATAGTGATACTCAACAGCTTAAAAGAATGTTAATCAGTGCGGCGGTTGATCATCATATTTTCAGAGGCCACCACAACTCATCACAAACGCATCACGTTGATATAGCTCTTAACTTGGGAGCTCAGTGAAGGGGGGTTATATCACTGATCTATGTACCGTAAGTCTCATCATAGCCACAACGATTAGTATTGAGTAACAGACCTTGTGATCAGAGCTTGGGGAAGAGCGTCATCCTCTATAATCTACATCATCTTGCTTAAAAGGTTTATTTCTCGAACTTAGGCGATCTAAGTTGAATGCGGTGTCTGTGACCTACGACCCTGTATTTGGGTAGGTGAAGGTTGTTAGGTATCGGGATCCCTGTGGGCTTGAATTGTGGTTTGGATGAATGGATATTCAATCTCTAACCTGTTCCACTAATTCCATAGCTACTAGGTAGTTCAATAGCTTCTCTAGTCGATCTACCTTAATTTCCACTCCATACTCATCCAGTACTTGCTGTGCAATCTCCTCTACGCTCATAGCCTTGTTACGTAGTATTATGGGTATGAATCCCGTTGCTAAGTTCCAAAGGTATTTCTCCTCCTCTATCAAGTCTAAAAACTCATAGAACGTCCTTCTAGGTAACTTACTGAAGGCTATTCTCAGGCTTGGTATGCCAGGCTCAGCAATATATCTGTACCTAACCTTCTGTTGTTCGGTTTTAGCTAAAGTACGGTAGCGTTTATCTAAATTATTTAACGGTGTGCGGAGAATCTCGAGACCCCTTACATAACTATCGTAGTACTCGTTTAACATCGTCAGCGTTCTGTCGTCAATACTTCTGGAGGCTATCA
Source organism: Ignisphaera aggregans (assembly GCA_015662595.1). Lineage (GTDB taxonomy): Archaea > Thermoproteota > Thermoprotei_A > Sulfolobales > Ignisphaeraceae > SZUA-1435. The sequence goes on along the minus strand of DQTV01000080.1, from coordinate 2,051 downwards.
TGTATGCTGCAGTACCTACGGCTATTGCTATGCTCTCAGCTATCTCTGGATCAAACTTGTCTACGGTATCAAGATCCGTATGGTAATAGTGATCTGGCCACTGATTGATCATTACGCTGGGTATGCCTAGCTGTAGATATATGTCGTGGTCACTACCTCGCTCGTATGGTAAGACATCGAGTCTATAACTCAAGCTCTTTCTCATTGTAGATATTGTAGTAGCGTGTGATAGCTCTTTAAACAGTTCGTATAATACTAGAGCTTCGTAAGGCGACCTCATGGTTGATGGTGAACGTATAAAGTTTAACGTAGAACCCGTTATCTCCTGACGCTCACCTATCATATCAAGGTTTATACCAAACACTATATCGCTGTCCTTAGTCTTAGTCATGAGATAGGGTAGTGAACCATAGTACTCTGGAAACCATACGAAGACTATTGAGCTATCTCTTGGAGGGCTTAGCTTTCCCTTCGATATCGCTCTATCAAACGCATGTGCTAATTCTAGCAAGGTAGCACTACCGCTCACATTGTCATTCACCGTGCCTCCGGGGTGGCATATATGTGCGCAAATATGTACCTCTCTTTTGCTATCACCAAGCTTAGCTTCAACAACATGTATCTGAGCATTGTTACGGTACTTAGCTTCAACAAGTATGCGAACTACTACCTCAACTCCCCTTTCTAGCTTGTTGATTATGTCCAAGGCGTTCCTTCTAGATATGGATACAGCTGGAGCTGTAGCCTTAGATATCTCCCTAGGTTCTAGGAATAGACCTAGGTAAGGCACAGCGTCATCTGGTCCTCTACGGCGGAAGAATACGAAGCCTTTAACACCATACTCAATCCCGGTCATGTATACGAGGTAGGGATTGCCATAAGCAAGAACGATCTTCCCAGACACATCCTTATCCTTATAATCGCGTTCGCGAACACCTTCACCAACGTACACTATAGGTGCTTCAACAGTTCCTGGAGGGCTATGAGCTACGACAACGGTTTTACTGTCGTAGATAGTATGGAGGAGCTTTGATGTGGGTTTAACTAGCCTTACTTCAGCGTAGGTTACATCCCAACCAATTAGCGGGCGATGTATACCGTAACTCTTTGCATAGTCGAAGCTGTATATCTGAACCGATAGATTCTTGCACTCACTTAACACGTTATAGACATACTTTAGCGCATTCTCAAGGTCTTGGGATCCCTGTATCCTGTTATACCTCGATATGGAGTAGACAAAGTTTAACAGTTCCTGCCGAGAAAACTCCTCACGTAGAACCGTACGTATACTATCGTCCATTATTCAGCCCTATCCGAGGGTTGATGAAAGAGATTTAAGCCTTTTGCACTACTTAGAGATCTCTAGAAGATGATGAACTTTCGGTCGCGTCTTGAGGTTCCGATGAAGAATCTTCCTCCCCCTGATGTACAGCGCGTAGTAGTCGTGGGTGGAGGAATAGCGGGTCTCCTAACTGCGGTAAAACTTCGCGTCCCAGAGCTAACCCTTTTTGAACGTAGTTCGAAGGCAGGTGCGCGCAGACACTGTACGGGTATAATCTCACTTGAAACTGCAAAACGATGCATGGTAAAACCTGAGCTAATCCTCAATAGCTACGATACCTTATCCTTCATCATACCAAGGCTAGGTTTAAACGTTGTCATAAGGAGCGATAAAGTCTTTGCGATTAAGATAGATAGGGAGGCACATGAGGAATACCTAGCAACACTTGTTGAGAACCGAGGCTATAGGGTGCTATTTGGATGCAGTGTCAATAGTATACGCTTTACGAAGTTGAGGGGGAGTAACAGTATCGTGGTGTATGCAACCACCGCAGATGGAACACGTGTGGAGTGCGAAGCCGATGCTGTAATCATTGCTGAGGGCTATCCATCGAAATTCGCTAAAAATCTTGGTCTAAGATCGTTCTGTACCCCTTTGTTAGGATTGCAAAGAGTGGTGTTTACAGCTCGTAGGCTTAGCAAAGAGTGTGTAAGCACTCTATACATTGTGTTCGATAAAATGTTTGGAAGGGAAGGTTTTGGATGGATAG
>DQTV01000025.1 GCA_015662595.1 Ignisphaera aggregans | reverse complement strand
AGAAGGTTAGAGAACATAACTGAACGCTATCCAGACGTTGTAGAGATGGTTAAGAGGTACGTCAAGGCTAGAGAGGCCATAATCGAGGGTGAGATCGTAGCTATAGATCCCGATACTGGTGAGTTCAGACCGTTTCAGGAGCTTATGCATAGGAAGAGGAAGAAGGATATATACGAGGCTGTGAAGGAGTATCCAGTCGTTGTAAGGCTCTTCGACTGTCTCTACGTAGACGGTATAGACCTCACAGTAAGGCCTCTGCCAGAACGTAGGGAGTGGCTTGAAAAGATAGTAGAGCAGGTAGATGAGTTTAGGCTCGCCGATGGAATAGTGACTCGAGATCCGCGTGAGCTTGAGGAGTTCTTCCTAAAAGCTCTTGAGAGTGGTTGTGAGGGTCTAGTGGTTAAGGCATTGCATAAGGACTCTGTTTACCAGGCTGGTGTTCGTGGTTGGCTATGGATAAAGTATAAGAGAGACTATAAGAGCGAGATGACGGACACGGTTGATCTTGTTGTTGTAGGAGCATTCTACGGACGAGGTAGAAGAGCTGGAACCTATGGAGCGCTCCTCGTTGCTGCTTATGATCCAGAGACCGATAGGTTCAAGACTGTGTGTAAGGTTGGATCAGGATTTAGTGATGAGGAGCTGATAGAGTTGCCAAAGAAGCTTGAACCCTACAAGCTGCCATACAAACATCCTAGGGTTGATAGCGATATGGATGCTGATGTATGGTTCGAACCTGCACTAGTTATAGAGGTTATAGGTGCTGAGCTAACGCTTTCACCCATACACACCTGCTGTAAGGGATGGGTTAAACCAGGTGTTGGCATCTCTATAAGGTTTCCGAGATTCGTGAGATGGAGGCCCGACAAGAAGCCTGAGGATGCAACAACGACAAAGGAGCTCTATGAGATGTACTTAAAGCAGTTGAAGAAGATTGAGGCTACGTGAGGATATCAAAGCTATACCGCTTTCCATACGTTGTTGAATGCCTCTTCAACCTTCTTAACCTCTTCACCAGAGAATATAGCTATAGTTTCAATGTTATGCATAAACCAGCTTTAGTTAGATTAGCACTACCTATGATACCGATGTCATCTACTATAAGTATCTTTGAATGGACAAACTTTGATTTCGGAACAACCCTTAAATCCACTCTAAGTTCTTCGACTACGTGTTTTCGGCGAATGATCTCGGCTATACACATCGCGATGAGTACTACTATCGCTAGGAATGTATGAATGTTAAGAGCGCTCTCCACAGAAATCGAGTTTGTAACGATCATCACCACGACGGTTGCTACTGTAACTCCGATCCACGCATACCAGTATCTTATGAGCAAGAGAAGCTCGCACATTGCCTTGAAGACATATAGCGGTATCACAAGTAGACCTCGAAAAACGGTTTCGAATAACGTAGATACTATCGATAGAACCAGCGTTAGTACAGCGATAATGAGTAGCGGTACTGACCGCTGTTGCATAACTTGCTGTCGTGCACCCGATCTAAGCTGTGCTATAGCCTTCCTATTCTCTGAAAGGTCGACAGTCAAAACTCGAACCTCAACACCCTCTCTAGCTTTTAGCGCTAGCAAAGATGCATACTCTTCGGAGATGTAGGGTGTGGCTACCCATATACGCTTCTTAGCTTTTTGTAGAAGGGGCTCGATTATCTTACCGCAATCACGCCCCGTATATATTTGGGGCATTACATGCACCGAGACTCCAGGCTATGCCCATGATTAGGACTGGCGTGTTTTACAGCTATACTACGGTCACCGTCTTAGCTAGATTGCGTGGCTTATCAGGATCGTAACCTCGATTCACAGCAACATAGTATGCCAGGAGCTGAAGAGGTACGATAGCTGCTATTGGCAGTACGTAAGGATGCACCCTCGGTACCCTGATCACATGGTCTGCTGATTTGAACTCAAACCCCTTGGGTGTGATCGCTATCGTTATAGCGTCTCTAGACTTCATCTCCTCTATGTTGCTCTCTATGAGCTCCCTATCTATCTCACCAAGAGAGACGAAGATGACTGGAAAGCCCTTCTCCACAAGGGCTATTGGGCCATGCTTACTCTCACCAGCCGGATACGCCTCGGCATGCACATACGCTATCTCTTTCATCTTAAGCGCTCCCTCCATAGCCACACCGAGTCCGAGACCTCGGCCAAGGTAGTAACAACTACTTATCTTCTCGAATACCTTGCTAGCAAGACTCTTAACAGCATTGCCATACCTCTCTAAAACTCGTTCAACAGCTTTCGGTATCCGGGTAAGATCCTGAATTATGGTATTTGCCTCCTCCTCTCCAATGGCTCTCTTCACTAGACCGAGACGGACGGATAGGTATAGAAGTGTTGCTATCTGTGTAGTGAACGTCTTGGTGGCAGCCACGCTAATCTCTGGGCCTGCACGCGTGTAGATAGCCACATCGCTTTCTCTAGGAATAGCGCTATCCACGACATTTGAGATCGCAATAACTCGAGCACCAACCTTCTTAGCTTCACGAACGGCTAGTAATGTGTCTATGGTTTCTCCAGACTGGCTAACCGCTATAACGACATCGCGATCGCTAAGGCCAGAAACGTACCACCTAGCTTCGGAGGAGACGATGGCATCGCTCCACACACCACCGAGATTTATCATAGCTAGACGGCCAATGAAAGCTGCGTGATAGCTACTGCCAGCAGCTACAAAAACAACCTTCTCAGCTTTGCGAAGCAACTCTATAGCTTCATCAACACCCTCTCTCAATCCAGCAATGGTTTGAGCTAGCGCCTGAGGCTGTTCGTAGATCTCCTTAAGCATGTAGTGCGGATACCCACCTTTGGAAGCCTCCTCACGACTCCACGCGATAACTCTTACCCGATGGTCATAGCTTACAGGCTTTGTACGTGGCGGGGTATTATCTAGCGCACTTTGCTCTACACTTTCGATAAATACCTGGTTCGCAGTTATGTAACCGACTTCGCCATCATAAAGCACGAGAACTCTGTTCGTGAAGTCGAGAAATGCCGGTATGTCGCTCGCAATGAACATAGCCTTATCGCCGAACCCTATGACTAGCGGCGAAGTGTTCTTTGCAAAGAATATCCTGTCCGGAGCGTCGATGTCTATGGCGATGATGGCGAACGTTCCTCGAAGAACAGAGATGGCTTTCTTAAACGCTGTGTAGCTATCCATGCCCAACTTCTTGAACTCCTCAATTAGATGAGGGACAACCTCAGTATCGGTTTCACTCTTAAACACGTGGCCACGGCTTTCTAGCCACTCTCTCAACTCACGAAAGTTCTCAATGATACCGTTATGCACAACAGCTATAAGTCCATAGCAATCGGTATGCGGATGTGCATTCTCATCGCTAGGCCTGCCATGTGTTGCCCATCTGGTATGCCCTATACCTATGGATCCAGAAGCTTTGTTAAACCCAAGCTTGGTATAGACATCATCGATCTTACCCTTGCTCTTCCTAACGATAAGCTTACCGCTGTTATCAATCACTGCATAGCCTACAGAATCGTATCCACGATACTCAAGATTCTTGAGACAGCGATACAGTACCATACCCAGCGACTCTTTCAAAGCGCTTGAGAGCGCTACGATCCCTATGATTCCGCACACACTAAGTGCCCCTTTACTAAAACCAGTGTGAGTTTCAGTAAATAAGGAGTTCACCTACGGCAGCCCATACGCTTAAACCATACGGATTCCATTGAGTCTCATTCGCGATAAACAGCTTCACCACCAACATATGTTGCAACGACGTGAACCTTAGCTATATCCCCCGCCTCTGCTAACGATAGAGGGTCCCGATCAACTATAATGAAGTCTGCATAATACCCGGGTTTCAGCTTGCCAAGTCTTGAATCTCTAAGTGCATATGCTGAGCCATAGGTGTAGAGATGTAATGCTGTTAGCATGTCTACCCCTTCATAGGGTGTTAAATTAGCTAGCTCGATACCCAGGCTCTTACCACGATCGACAGCTGCATAAACAGTTTCCCAGGGGTTGATAGGCTCGACAGGTGCATCACTTGAGAAAGCCAGGGGTATTCCATGGTCTAGCATAGTTTTAAATCTGTAAGCGTATCTAGCGCGCTCAGACCCCAAACGTTTGACGATCCACCAGTCAGAGATTATGAAGTGTGGTTGTACAACGGCTACAACTCCCAACCTATGCAGCTTCTCAAGCTGGTCATCTCTAACGAGAGATGCGTGTTCAATCCTAAACCTATAAAGCCTGGGTTCGTGACCTAGCTTCTCGAACACATCGATAACGAGGTCGATAGCCTTATCGCCAATAGCGTGCACCGCTAACTGCATACCTAGCTT
>DQTV01000094.1 GCA_015662595.1 Ignisphaera aggregans | reverse complement strand
CGACCTTGATCACCAGATACGAGCTCCTTCACATAAAGTCCACCTTCACACTTTATCAATGCCTCGAATAGCCTATCCGATATCTTGAGAGTTCGTACCTCTAGCACTCGTCTCCGTCTAAGTAAGTTCTTGCGTCTTCTAAGGACTCGGGTAGGGGTCCATTGAGCGATCACTCGGTTGTGAAAGAATTCCTCGAGTCTCTTAAGATCGTGCTCAGACACGTTGTCCCTTGTGATTATGAGAGCTCGATAAACCTTATACCCGCGCGATGTCGAACTCTTAAGCTTCGAAACCACGTCTCTGCGCACACGCATAAAGAGCGATACTCTTACCCAGGGCGATGCATTGTTTATCTCCTTTTCAAGAAGTGCAAGGTCTATATGTCGTTTTCGAGGTCTATAGAGTTCTAAAACGAATGGTCTACCGCTCCCAAGCATTCGAACATCAACATCCTCTCTTCCAGCTCCATGAAATATCGCCCTCTCAGCATTAGCGATCTCTGCAGCTCTTTGAAGCACCTCTTCAATAGATAGAGGATACTTCTTCTTACCGCTTTTACTGATCCACGGAACCTGAGATATCCTCCTTCCTAATTTCCAGTACGTTCCTAAGATCAATATGGATGGTATCTCCATGTGTATTGATGAATTCTCAATATCGAGCACAAATATTACGTCAGGATCTACAAAGTTTGGTTCAACACCTGTTAACTCCTTAACACGCTTACCTATCTCACGTTTAAGTTCGCTCCTTATGCTTTCCCAGAACCTTAAACCGAACTCATTCACAATTCTTTTCTCGTTCTCAACCATCTTTGAAGGTGGCTTTACCCCAATCAAGAACGACGATATACTTTCCCTGACCACTAGATCGGCGACCTTCTGAGCATATTCTACGATCAGTTCATCCATAGCGTTTTCACATATTGCACAGCGTCTATCAGCTACATGTATGTCTATTCCGAATGCTCGTATGATGTGCTGAGAGTATGGAAGTAAGTTATGTAGAACACTGAGATAGTTTGTTACACTCTCACCCTCAGATATCCTCCTGTGTATTTCCATGAGTGTAGCCATCTTGAGAGCGTATCCACGATCGGCGTTGCTAAACCCCCGACCTAACTGTGCAAAAAGACGGCCTAGACAGCGATCACATAGATAGTATTTGGAGAGCAACTTGATGATTATGTCGATCAGCTCCATAGCGGTTAAAGCCTTCTACAGACTCCATCTTTCTCTAAGAGCCAGTCTCTTCAAACTTTGTTAAGTCGATACCTAGCTTCCGAAGTATGCCCCGTCTTCTCTTGATATCCTTAATTAGCATGTTCACCATCTCGTAGTATTTGAGAAGCTCGCGCACATCCTCTAACGTTACACCCGCGCCTCGAGCTATTCTCACCATACGACTTCGGTTTATGATATGAGGATTCTTAAGCTCATCATAGGTCATCGAATCCATTATTGCAATCCACTTCTTTATTTTCTCTTCGCTAAGCTTTAGTTGCTTATCATCTATGGGTAGAAGGGAGAGCCCTGGAATTAGCTGCAGTATCTTAGACAAAGGTCCTAGCCTTCGCATACTTTGCAACTGTACATAGATATCAGCTAGCGTTATCTTACCGCTGGTTAACGCTCGCCTTATACGCTTCTCTAGCTCTTTGTGTTGTTCAAGGCTCTTTATCTTCTCAATGAGTGCTGGTAAATCTCCTAAACCTAGAAGCCTTCCAACAAACCTCCTAGGTTCAAACACTTCGAGCTCGGGTATCTTTTCACCGGTGCCTATGAACTTTATTACGGCTTTTGTTGCCGCTACAGCCGAAAGAGCTCCACCTCCCTTCGCTGTTCCATCGAGCTTCGTCACTATTATTGATCCTATAGGTGTGCTCTGATGGAACCTAAGTGCGAGATCATAAGCCTTCTGACCCATAGTTGCATCTATGACTAGAACCACCTCATCAGGGTGTATGGCCTCGGCGATCTGTTTCATCTCTTTCAACAATGATTCCTCTTGACCATATCCGTGTCTACCAGCGGTATCGACAATAACTATAGTTGCTCCTTGCCGTATGCACGCCTCAACACACTGTTTTGCAATAGCTACAGGATCTTTTTCAATTGGGTTTCCACATACTGGAACGTCTATCTGCTTACCAAGCTGAAGAAGCTGCTCGTAGGCGGCGGGTCTATAGGTGTCTGCGCACACCATGCAGGGCTTATAGCCATACCGTTTATAGAAGTACGCTAGTTTAGCTACTGTTGTTGTCTTTCCTGATCCCTGAACACCGACCAACATCATCACGTAGGGGGTCTTTAACGGAAATACTTGGGGTTTTCTATCACCACCAAATAGCTCAGAAAGCTCATCATAGACAATCTTAAGAAACCAATCACGGCGTGAAATATATGCTGGGGGCTCACTTTTCAATGCTCGTTCACGTATTCTCTTAGTGAGCTCGATAACAAGCTTAACGTTAACATCGGCCTTTAGCAACGCTTTCTGCAACTCCTTTAAAAAGTTCTCTACTGCAACTTCATAGGGTTCCTTACTTTTTAGAAAGCTCGTTATCGCCTTCTTAATGGCTTCGAAAAACTGCATGGTCCCAATCGATAGGGTTATGAGTTACAAATCACTCTCTGATCCGTACAATTATACGCTTTCCAAGTACTACCCAATACTCAACCTCCTTTCCAGGAGCAAGTTTTGAAGCTATAGCAGGATCGTTTGGCTTCTCAACCTCAAAAGTCTCATACGTCTCTAGATCCATTATCTGAACGAGATTGTCGAATAATGCCGTTACTTGCCCTACACGCTTCTCTATTATCGGTACCTCAATTCGCTGATCAACAGGACCCACAAGTGTCTTCCTCGAGCCGCTGAAAAGACCTATGGCTACTAGATGTACCTTAGCACTACCATGCTTCCCCGTCTTAGCTCTCGAAATCTCTACAACTCTACAGGGCTCACCATCGATAATTACATAGCTTCCCTCCTTCAGATCCCCAAGTTCTGCATACGTTACGCTCATACACAGCACCTAGACTCAGGGTTTCGGGATCAGAATATAAAAGCTATCTGTATTCGGTGTTAATCAACGTGGATATATGATTGTGAGTGCGTGCGAAAGTGTGGAATGCCAATGTGTATTCGCTCAGTTATCGAATGGCGTACTGGGAATGGTATGCACATACATCCGAGAATCGCAGCATTAAATGCAATGCATAAAGACCGAGGGAACTCTAAAATACGACCCTGAGTAGGATTGCGATAGATAGCTGATTGGTAGACCGCAATTCGAAGCAATACAACGGAGATATTCAGACCGCGCTAAATGAAGGGGGTGGGTACTAATGTCTGAGCTTGTTTAGGAAGCAATTTAGTTACAACCGCCGTCTACGCCTTCTCAACATCTCTGCCACTCGAACTAAACCATGTCGGCTTGCGCCATGAATTCTTATTTCAACTATCATCCCAATCTCATTCACACCGATCTCAATATCGTCATTAACAACCGTGTATCGAGCTACATTACCGAACTCATCAACACGTACTATTAGGGTATCGCTTGCTGGATTATACCGTATTTTTGTCAAGAGGCTACACCGCGTTCCCTACTTGATCTCTGCGAATACTTAATAAGCAGGGAGCGCATTTCATACCTTCAGTATACCACGCCTCGTGGTGATTTAGCGATGAGATTCTGTCCAAAATGTGGAGCACTAATGCTCATAGATCAGCGTAGAAGAGTGTTAAGGTGTGTTCGCTGTGGATACGAAGAGGCTTCATCATCTTCAAGACTGGTTCTCACAAGATCTATAGTGCATACAGAGCGTGAGAAGTTGACCATTGTAGAGGGTGGAAAGGCTGAGGTTCCGCCGAGTGCTGTGCTTCTTAAAGGTGAGGTGCGTTGTCCGCGTTGTGGATGTGACGAGATCTATGCGTGGCAGATACAGACGAGAGCTGCAGACGAACCTCCAACAACGTTTTACAAATGTACGAAATGCGGTCATACGTGGCGAGAGTATTAGAGGTTTTTAGCAAGGCATATCTAATTCTCAGATACCTAATGTAACGGCTAAAATGAAGCTGCGTTTTCATAAATCAATAGCGGTACTGGCTACCCTCTCTCTGCTTCGAGGATGGTCAAGCGCTGTAATAATGGCGTTTTTACCTCTCTATGGAATTGAGATAGGGATGGATTTCGCTTGCATAGGACTTGCCGTCACGATAGCCAACATAGTTACGGTTTTTTCACTACCGTTAATGGGTTGGTTTGTAGATGTGGGTGGTCGAAGGCCAACGCTGTTCACCTCAACAATCTGTATGGCGCTTTCATTGTTGCTACCTGCCGTCATACAATCGCACATAGCTGTGATGATAGCATACTCGCTGTTTTACCTATCATTCTTCTCTTGGCAGATAGTACGCGGTGCAATGGTTATTCAGATGGCTAGCCCTACCTCAGCTGCTACAATCTTTGCAACTCTTGCAACGCTATTTCAACTTGCACGAACAGTAGCCCCATCGATAGTTGGAATAGTCATATCGATGTATGGTTACAGAGTGACGTTCTTAGCCATATCGATGTTTATGTTCTTGGGATCTCTGCTCATTACGATAATCCCAAGCGAGAAGATCAAGACTAAGAATAAGGAGGGTTTCAAAGCGATACTTTCATCTATAAAACCTAAACGTAACGAAATTCCACTTCTCTCCGTACTATCAATTGATCGATTTGGTTGGATGCTGTGGTTTCCACTCCTTAACCCATATCTTAAGGTCTACCTTGAGCTAGATACCGAAGTTATAGGATTGATAGCTAGCTTAATAAACGGAACTACGATAGCTACACTAATAATCGCTGGGAGGCTTGCTGATAGAATAGGATGGCTTACATCAATGCTCTTATCAGAGATCTTTGCTGCTATCGGTACGGCTCTACTGATATATGCTAAGGGTATCGAGCTTGTTATGTTGGCCACAATATTCCTAGGACTCTCAATAGCATTGTGGATTCCGAGTTTTGATATCGCTATCTCATCAGTTGCCGAAACTCCAAACGCCATCGGCTGTGCATATAGTCGTGCCAACATGGTTAGGACTTTAGCTTCGGTTCCCGCACCCATGATAGGTGGCGAACTATATACGGCATACCCTAGGCTACCTCTGATGATAGGTACGGCGCTGATGGTTTTGAACGCCGTCATACTCACGACTACAAAGAGGCGTGAAAAACTTAGTAAAAGATCTCTTCGTACCTAACTGTAGTTCCCAAATCAAACACGTTCTTAACTACCGGTACGAGCATCCTCCCCTCTCTGATCAACATCGGTATCTCCTGTGGAGATACGAGTAGCTTGCCAATACCTATAGCAACCATATCCAAGCTATCTAGAACCGCGACATACCAACCACGTTCAGCGGGTTCAAGGACTTTCTCAAGCGAAGCTAGGAGCAGATCATTACCGTATAGAAATGCCTTGACACCCTGCTCCTTAGCGATGATGGAACACCCGATTCGATGACCCATGCGGCGGATAAAGTCAAAGAGCTGGGTTGAGGGAATGAAGTCGTTGTTGTGAAGCCACCCAATAAGTATCCCAGCACCACATACACGCGAGTCTCGAGCTAGCTTAGCAAGCGTGGATGTACAGCTTTTATCTAATAGAAATACACGGTACTGAAATCGACTCCCTACAGTTGTGAACACCGTGTATTCTTTATTGATGAACGAAGATACGTCAGATCCGAAGCACCGAGTAATGTAGTTAAATACAGGTCTTAGCTCGCTTAATGAGCATATCCGGAGCTTCATTGTAGGTCGGCTACCGTCCATCTCCTCATGATAGTAAAAGGCTTTATACACCTTGTTTCTAATCCTAAATTCGCGGCACGGAGTCCCAGGGCCCGTCGTCTAGCCCGGTAGGACGCCGCCCTTACGAGGCGGAGGTCCGGGGTTCAAATCCCCGCGGGCCCACTTCTATACAAAATCAATACCCTATGCTAAGTACTAAAGCTATTGTAACAACAGCTTGACCGAAGTAGCTTGGCCGGGTATAGCGGTTTACTTTCACTATGGTAACGAAATTCTCTACATGATTCTCTACGTAGTATACGTATTTAGGCTTCGTTAGAACGAGTAAAAGCATAGTTCGAAGCGGAGTATTTGGTGAGCTATACAGTGAGCCTCGATGAAAAGGACATGAAAATACTCAAGATATTAGCTAAGAATGCTAGGATTCCGTACAGTGAGATCGCTAAGATAGTGGAACTAAGCGATGTCGCGGTTATAAAGAGGGTGAGAAAGCTTGAACAGTCTGGGATCATAAAGGGCTACACACTCATCGTCGATCCCAAGAAGCTCGGCTTCAACTCTATATCCATAACCGGTATAGATGTTGAGCCTGAGCATCTCTTTGACGTTATTGAGAGGTTGCGGAACATGGAGAACATTAAGTATATTGCGCTGACTACTGGCGATCACTCAATAATTGTTACTGTCTGGGCTAGAAACGGTGAGGAGATGGCTAAGATCCACGATATGATATCGAAAATACCTGGTGTAAAACGAGTGTGTCCAGCAATAATCCTCGATGTTTTTAAAGATGAGCGGGTATGAATTGGTAGCGATAGGTAGATGTGAAGTCTAGTACTTAGCCTAAGGCTAAGAGGACGTTGTTACTAAGGTCAACTTCCGGGTTTAGGATCCATAGGCGAGAAGTTCGACCTCGTGTACAATGCGGAGTTGAAGCATGGGTAGGGAGTGACAACGTCAATCT
>DQTV01000051.1 GCA_015662595.1 Ignisphaera aggregans | reverse complement strand
GCGGATTGATTGGGTATATGCGACCTTTATAACCATACTCTATCAGGTTCTTCAGTATTAGGTACCCTATCTTGCTTGGATGCCTTGAAGCTCCAACGATGGCTATAGCCTCTGGGTAGAAGAGCTTTTCCAGGTTGGACATTGCACTCACCCTATAACCATCCTTGCATCAGCAATCTTAGCTCCCTCCCCTTTCCTGTACAGCATGATTGGGTTCAGGTCAAGCTCTCTTATCTTCTCCACTTCCAGCATCAGTTTCGACACCTTGTAGATGATATCCTTGATGCTATCGATATCTCTTGGCGGTTCACCTCTATAACCTTCAAGAACTCTATAGGCTTTGATCTCCCTAATCATCTCATCGATATCCTCTGGGTATAGAGGTGCAATCCTAAAGCTAACATCCTTCAAAACCTCAACGAAAACACCACCGAGACCGAACATGATTACAGGGCCGAAAACAGCATCACGTAGACCACCAACAATAACCTCTAGTCCGTATGGAACCATCTCCTGAACAAGTATACCCACCACTCTAGCATTGGGTGCGGAGTTCTTTACATTGTTCATGATCTTCCTGAATGCCTCTCTAACCCCCATATCGCTTTTCACATCAAGTACCACTCCACCTACATCGCTTTTGTGAACTATGTCTGGACTAACGATCTTGAGGACTACAGGGTAACCAATGTCTTTGGCAATCCTAACAGCTTCATCCTCATCATGAGCGAGACCAAACTTGGGTACCGGAAGCCCAAAGTGTTTAGATATGGTATAGACCTCATGCTCTAACAGCTTCTTCCTACCCTCCCTCTCGGCCTGCTCAATAATTTTCATTACCTCGGAACTCATCCTAAATCCCAGCAATGTCCATGTGCAGTACCCTCTATAACTCTATATGAAATCACAATGCATGCTATAGCCTAACGCAGCTTTAGACAGCTGTCAACACAATCATTACGCGGTTTTGTAAACACTTAAAACGAGGTAATATACGATAGGAGCTTGTTGGTGTTGTGGCGTGACCATCGAGTACACTAAGATTCTTGACCAGGCTTCTTGGGGTCGTGAACACTGGAAGTTCTTTATCGTTGTATCGCTCAACTACATTCTCGACGGTGTGATGTTCTCCATAGCCCCACTCTTAGCTTACCTCATAGCGCCTACGAAAGCTCCGCTGATTTTCGCACTAAATCTACTTTCAGAAACCGCGGGTGCGATAGTACTTGGCAAGCTGGCGGATATCTATGGTCGCCGCGCAATGTTCTCGCTTTCACTCATGTTAGAGGTCATAGCATTACTACTGCTGGTCCCTCTGCACAGCAACTTTATCGCATTCACAATCTTAACATCGTTAATGACTTTCGGTGTCGGTGGAGAGTTTGGAGCAGCGTATTCAGCCATTGCAGAGCTGACACCTGTTAAGCACCGTGGAAAGGCGTTGATGTTATCCACAAACTTTTGGAACGTGGGAGCTGCTATGATAGCAGGGCTCTCACTCATCTACACAGCTATAAGTGAAGATATTGCTTTGCAGATTCAATACCTGCTGCTCTCAGCTCTTGGAACAGCAGTTGTTGCAGGTTTAGTACGCCTAGCCTTCCCCGAGTCTCCACGCTGGCTCATATCTAAGGGTCGCATAGAAGAGGCTAGAAACTTGATCGAGAAGATCACTGGGCGTAAAGGGGTTGTTGTACTCCGTGAAAAGGAAGCTGATGACAGCTTTAAGCACCGGATAAGTCTTGGGACTGCTCTTAGCAAATACCGTTTCCGCTTCCTAATTCTAGCTACAGTAACGATATCGCAATACATAACGTACAATATAACCGCTTACTACCTTCCTTACGCACCTGGGTTCGCATTTGCTCTATCAATAGTGCCGCTATTAATATTCATAGCTAATCTAGGAGCCTCAGTTGGAGCTTTCATGCTCCTACCGCTAATAGATAAAGCCCGTAGGCTATCAGCGCTCCTTGCGTTCTTAGGAGGAACAGTAACGGCTACTCTACTACTCGCTTTCCACGAAGTTGCTAATCTTATAGCGTTTTGCTCTGCTCTCTTCATAAACCTCATATTCTCGGAGTGGGCATGGGCAAGTCTAAGCGTTTTGCAGAGCGAGTTATTTCCTACTAGCGTTAGGGCATCTGTCGTAGGGCTGTTAACAGGGTTGACAGGTGTGGGTGGGGCATTGATAGTGTACGCTTCAAGCTTCTTAGTAGCTGAGCAGTACCTAGCCATAGTAATAGGTCTATGGTTTATGGGCTTGATAGCAGCAGCTATATGGTACTTCAAAGGTATTGAGAGCGCACAACGAACACTAGAAGAGCTCGCATAGTTTCACCATAGCTCCGTCTTACGCTTCCGAACGATGAATCGCCTACCCTTATACTCAACGATGTTTATGAGATCTTCATCCAGCAACTCCTTCAAAAACCTCTCCATATCGATGTTCTTCTTAGCCAGTATATGCGATAAATGGTCCATAGAGAGAGGGTGAACCTCAATCATTGAGAGCACGTATTCCTTAACGCTGTCGATAGACTCGCTCATTATGAACCGAGAAGGCTCGGGATAGTCTAGCAAATGCACTCTATTCTTTCCTAGCCTAGATGATGCGAGATTGTATAGCTCGCTTAATTCGGTAGTTGATGGAGCTTCAACCCATTCCTCAGTAGGGGGTCTTATGGGTATGGCTATGTATGCTCTATGGGGTGTTAAAACGCTGAGAACATCTAAAACCTTCTCAAAGATGTTTCTATGCGTATTCAGGTTCTTTACTAACATGGTCTCTGTGATTAGCACTCCCGTGAAGCGCTTAGCTAGCTCATTCAAACCCTTGAGTACTTTATTGAAGTTGAGGCGTTGATGTGGTCTATTTATTTTCCTCCACGTATCTTCATCACCTGCGTCCACCTTCACGGATATCAAATCGGCTTCAATGATATCGTTTAGAACATCCTCTCTCCATAGCAGTGAACCATTCGTTATCACAGCTATCGGTATGTCAATCTCACGCTTTAACAGCCTTATTGTCTGTCCCAGGTTTTTATCTAGCGTCGGCTCGCCATCAGGAACAAAGGTTATGTAATCAATCCTCTCGCTTAGCTTACTTACAATCTGCTTAACGTCCTTAACCGCCTTCTCTGGGTTATAAAAATCTCTCCTAACTATGGTGATATTCGTGGTTTTTCCTAGCTGACAGTATACACATGAATACGTACAATACTTATAAGGAATGTTATTGATGCCCAGAGATGTACCGAGCCTACGTGAGGGTACAGGGCCAAAGACTATCGTCATTGCAGCGCCTCAGGGTATTGAATACGCTTTAAGAGATATTTCAAGCTCTCTACACACAGCAATAACGTGAAGTTTACTTCAGGAGCTGAGGTATGACTGTGACTGGATAAAAGTAATAAGCTCGGAGGTAAGGGAATGTATTTCAAGGTGAGCAATACGAAGAAGCTAGTGTTTAAACTCGATTATGCAGGAAAGATCTTAGCAGGCGAAAAGGTTGTCACCATTAGGCTACGAACCAATGTTAAGGAAGGCGAGATAGTAGAGGTATACGTCGGTCATGCTAGAGTTGGTAGAGCCATTATTCAGAAGGTAACTAAGAAGAAGCTCAGTGAAGTGAGTGATGAGGAGGTGCAGAAGGATGGTTTTAAGAGCAGAGAGGATTTCATTAAAACACTAACGAAGATCTATGGCCGTAGCGTAATCGAGTCAAACCCAGATGTCTACGTAATAGAGTTCAGACTAATTTAGACAGTCGCCTAAACACGTCTAGGGCTTAGGTATATAAGACTTCTAAGTACTACCTAATAGTTGGGTGCAAGCAGATGTCGATAGCCATTCGGAGATGGATAGAGCGTATCTATGCTCGAGAGGAGAGGCGAGAGCGTAAGGTTAAGAGAGTAGCCGAGCTGCCTTGGGAGGAGCTAGAGAAGGACGTCTATATAGCGATAGAGCTTGGCTTTACTGCTTAGCTCTCTTACAGAATAACGTATCGAGAACACGAAGCGCAGTGGCAATTACCGGTGGTGCTAGGTTTAAAGCTTTGGAGAGTTCGTTAATATCACGTTTGTCTCCAACACTCTGAAGAACCTTTTGCACATTCTCAACAAGCTCTTTGGGTATCACCCTCGCAACAATATCATCGCCACGGTTGATCAGAACGACGTACAGGTCTGAGATCATTAAAACGACGGTGTTACCGCAAATCCACCTAAATTGACGTATATCGGATACCCTAGGGTCCTCAACTGATTTCAAGCGGTATTTCCTTGGAACAGTGCCAGCTACTTCCTCAACAAAACCATACTTCTTCAACCACCATAGAGCTCGCTGTACAATGTAGCTTCTTACTCCTAGCGATTCAGCAATCTCAGTAGCGGTAAATGTTCCACCTCCTAGATCTAGAACCCTAGCAAGTATCAGTAGTATCCATGGCCTTTCACGAACAATACGCAGGACAGGACCTTCACTAGGCTTCTCCGTTCCGCTGACAGCCATAGCCAATCCCATAAGCTAATCTTGAACAATCCTTATAAATCCGATTATTCTTTTAGTGGGAATACTGGTGCGGGGGTGTCCGAGCCAGGTCAAAGGGGTCGGGCTTAGGACCCGATGGCGTAGGCCTGCGTGGGTTCAAATCCACCCCCCGCACCACACTTCTTCCTAGCAACGTACTTGATGCAGCACGGCTTTGACGTGACACCGCAACGCGAT
>DQTV01000011.1 GCA_015662595.1 Ignisphaera aggregans | reverse complement strand
GCTAAGCCAGAGCCTAGATGTAGAGCTAAAGCTATGTCTATAGCCTCGAGAAACTGAGAACCGAGGAGCATAGATATCAGAACGATAAAACCGCTACTACTTACGGGAAGCCACTCCAACAAACCCTGTAAACATGCCTGTATAAACAGGTGTATCGACATAGTCAACTTCTACACTTCCTGAAGAGGAAACGTAAAACCCTGATATATACCCAGCTCCATACGGTGCCCAACGTCTAGGGGTGGCCGAGCTAAGAGAGGAAAGGTGTTTGTGTAGATAGCGAGTGCGCTACTCCTCATCGCCGTAGTATATCTTTATGAGAAGCTCCTTCACCTCGCTTATCAGTGGATGTCTTGGGTTTGTGTATGTGCACTGCTCTTCAAATGCCATCTCGGCCATGGCGTCCAGCTTCTCTAGAAACTCACTCTCCTTGATACCCAGCTCCTTCAGCGTTGATGGTAGTCCAACGCTTTTTCTAAGCCTTTCAACAGCTTCTATGAGCTTCTCAACACCCTCCCTAACGTTGCTGAACTCTAGACCTATAGCACGTGCTATCTCTGCATAGCGCTCAGCCACGTTGTAGTACTTGTACTGAGGCCACGCCGTGTTCCTGGTTGGTGCATCAACAGCGTTGTACCTCATTACGTGGGTTATGGCTAGAGCACACGCTACTCCATGAGGTATGTCGAAGAAGGATCCTAGGGCATGGGCTATCCCGTGAGCAAGCCCTAGGAATGCGTTTGCAAACGCTATCCCGGCCAGCGTAGCTGCGTAGTGCATAGCTTCCCTAGCCTCTAGGGTCCCCTCTCTATAGCTCTTCTCAAGGTTCTGGAATATCATCTGGATAGCCTTGAGGGCGTAGGGATCGGTAAACGGTGTTGCGTAGACCGATACGTATGCCTCTAGAGCGTGTGTCAGGGCATCGAATCCAGATATCGCTACTAGTCTAGGTGGTAGCTTCTCGACAAACTGTGGATCCACTATAGCTATGGTTGGCAAAGCCTCGTAGTATGTTATGGTGAGCTTACGACCCATCTCATCCTTCAGTATGATGAAGGGCGTTACCTCAGAGCCCGTACCGCTGGTTGTAGGTATGGCTATGAGAGCCGCCTTGGTTCCTAGAGGCTTAATCCTGTAAACACGCTTACGTATATCCATAAACCTGAGAGCAGCTCTACGAAGATCGACATCGGGCTGCTCATACATTATCCAAACGCCTTTCGCCACATCGAGAACCGATCCTCCACCCAACGCAACTAGCAGATCCGGCTTGAACTCTCTAACAAACTCTAGAGCCTTCATGGCGTTGGCTATGGAGGGCTCCGTCTCAACACCGTAGTATACATCGACATCTAGACCCATATCCTCAAGGAGATCGGCAACCCTCTTCGCATAGAGTCTGTATATCACCGGATCCGTTATTATAACAGCTCTGCTAAACCTACCTTTAACCTCGTCATTGAATGCGTACTCGAGAGCCCCGTACTTATAGTATATCTTTGGAGGTACCTTAAGCCACTGCATATTTTCTCTACGCTCAACAACACGCTTGATGTTTATGAGGTGCCTCGGGGTGATGTTGTCGGTGGTGATGTTCTTACCCCATGTTCCACAGCCTAGGGTTAGCGATGGCTCGAGCTTGAAGTTGTAGAGATCTCCAATACCACCGAAAGAGCCGGGAGTGTTTACGAGGAGACGAGATACCTTGAGCTCTCTAGAGAACGCCTCTAGAACAGCTCGATCCCTCGTATAGACTATCGCTGTGTGTCCAAGACCATCGAAGTCAAGAACCCTCTTAGCAGCTTCCAACCCCTGAACCCAGTCATCAACTACGTAGAACGCTAGGACAGGAAACAGCTTCTCTGCGGTAAGAATCTCGTTTCTACCAACCTCCTTAACGGGGACTACGAGGACTCTAGTATGTTCTGGAACCCATATACCAGCTCGAGCAGCAATCTCCTTAGCGCTTTTACCAACAAGCTCGGTATTCGGTTTACCAGGTCCTAGAAACAGTATGCTCCTCAGCTTAGCAGCCTCCTCCTCGCTTAGGAAGTACGCACCTAGCCTCTCCATCTCTTTTCTAAGCCTTTCAGCTACAGCTCTATGCACTATGATTGTGGATTCAGCACAGCACAGTATACCCCAGTCAAAGGTCTTGCTCATGAGGATGTAGTTGGCGGCCATAGCTATATCGGCATCGCTGTGTATGTACACAGGTACGTTACCTGGCCCAACGCCTATAGCTGGGTTACCCGATGAGTATGCAGCTTCGACAACACCCTTACCACCGGTAGCGAGGATGAGGTCTATACCTCGATGCTTCATAAGCTTCTGAGCAAGCTCAATACTGGGCCTCTCAATACACTGGATAACGTATTCAGGTGCTCCAGCTCTTCTAGCAGCTTCATACATTATCTTAGCCGCGTAGCATGTCGATCTAGCTGCTCTTGGATGTGGAGACACTATGACTACGTTACGAGCCTTCAACGCTATGAGAATGTTGTGTACCACCGTAGATACCGGGTTGGTGACTGGAGTTAGGATGAGTATCACGCCTACGGGCTCAGCTATGTAGGCAATACCGTTAACCTCATCTCTCTCGATAACACCACAGGTCTTCATATCGCGATACTTGTTAACTGTGTACTCAGCGGCGTAGTGTATCTTAAGCATCTTGTCCTCGACAAGACCTATACCAGTCTCCTCAACAGCCATCTTAGCAAGCTCAAGCCTATGAGCGATGACGGCCTCAGCCATGGCCTGGAATATCCGATCAACATCCTCCTGACTATACTTAGAGAACTTCTCTAGAGCCTTCCTAGCTCTCTCAATCAACACCTCAACATCCTCCATACACACCACCACATAGATCCGTAGTTCTAGGGAATAGCGCTGGTAGCTAACTACCCTACGGTTGGTAAGTTCAGTAAATGTAAGTACCTGTAATTACCGGGGTTCAAACAGGGTTGGAGATATGCGTGGTGAAACAGCGTCCAGACAGCTCATCGTGTACACGGTGTTGAATAGGAGAAGTGTGGTGCGGGGGGTGGGATTTGAACCCACGCAGGCCTACGCCATCGGGTCCTCAGCCCGACCCCTTTGACCTGGCTCGGGCACCCCCGCACTTTGCTTTCCGCGGAAAGTCTCGACACGTACCGTATAGACTTTTCTAATCTGTGTGTTTTAAAAGCTGTCTACGTGGCTAGCCCTCTGTACCGTTGAGCATCTGAAGCAGTTTCTCACGACCGTACTTCTGGAGAAGGGTTAGGTAGAGTCTAAGGGCTTCGCGTATAAGCTCAGACCTACTCTGAAAGTTGTACCTGCGATAGGTATCGTCAAGCTCTTTGAGAAGCGATAGATCGAGCTTAACGGATATGACCTTGGTGTACCCTATGTTGATCTCAATGACGTTACCACGCTGAGTACCAGACTTGAGAGACATGGAGTGCCACCAATAGGAAGACGCTAGGCTAAGATA
Source organism: Ignisphaera aggregans (assembly GCA_015662595.1). Taxonomy (GTDB): domain Archaea; phylum Thermoproteota; class Thermoprotei_A; order Sulfolobales; family Ignisphaeraceae; genus SZUA-1435. The sequence goes on along the minus strand of DQTV01000011.1, from coordinate 2,882 downwards.
GGATTTGTTAATTTATCAAGATTAGGGTTTCGATCTTAAGATCGTGCATTGAGAGTCTCCGAGTTGATGAGGCTCATCTGCGTTTCTAACACTCCGGCAGCGCTTCAATAATACCGGGTGCTGCTTCTTATAGATCCCATATACACGGTATGCAGAAACTTCTTAGCGAGGGTATTTAGAGTCCCTACTTATAAACTTTCATGAAATCGGAAAGTTTTAGCGGGGTCTCTAAGTGCGTTCGACCCTCGAGGCAGTGTTAGAGTATCTGGTTGCGAAAGCTCTTGCCGATAAGCTTGATGTTGTACAGGCTCTCTACGACTACTTTGTTAACGGTGTAAGCCCCAGTGTCTTAGCTGTTAGGTACGGACTCTCAAAGCATCAGATTCGAGGCTATATACAGAGAATAACCGAGAAGACCGGGTCTCTAACCAGAGCTCGAATAGTCATAAAGTATGCAACTCCATTCATACTCAGAGTCAGGCCCGTGATGAAGAGAGTTGGTGAGAATCTCGTTAAGTGTATGGTCTGTGGTGATGAGCTTCCTATACAGGTAGCTGAAGACCATATAAAGAAGTACCACAGCACGCTCCTCTCCGAGTATATAGGCGCTGTTATAGAGTTGATGCGTCGAGAGCTTAGAGCCTCTAGAGAAGGTATTGAGCATAGTAAGGTTAGTGAGAGCGTTAAGTAGATCAGCTTCTGAAACACCTACCCTACTACCGGCTGTAGATGAGGGTAGTCTATAGACGTAGGAGAGAGCAGAACCCTGTTCATAAGCGTGGTAAGGCTAGGGATATCAGGATAGGTATACTGATACCCATACCGTACAGAGCTGCGATAAGCTCGCTATTCCTTCACTACGCATACATAGCTCTCAACAGTCTCGAGGGTGTTGTTGCCTATAGGTACGTCTACGACATGGCTAGCGATACCCTCGAATCTCTAGACACATCTGAACCGATAACGAAACTCGATGCTCTACTCGTCTCACTACCCTTTGAACTCGATTACGTTTCGCTAGCCAGGATAGAGCTAGAGCTAGGCTTAGCACCAAGGAAGGGGTTCAGCAAGCCGATAGTGATTGCCGGCGGTGTAGCGCCGTCAGCAAACCCCCTACCCCTAACGAATTTGGTAGACGCTGTTGTTATTGGCGATGCTGAGCCCGTACTCGAGAGTATCGCTTATGCTGTCGCTGACGAGCCTAGCCATGCGATGAAGGAGCTTGAAGATCTAAACTGTATCTACATACCTCAGACAGGTGGAAAAGCTCGTAGATGCGTAGCTGAGGATCTTGATAGAGCTCCACACCCTGTTCAACAGATCGTACCTCTGGATGAGGAGCCTGTCTACGGCTATGGTCTACGAATCGAGGTTTCGAGAGGGTGTAGAAGGTTCTGTGCTTTCTGTCTCGAGGGACATGTATCGATACCGTTTCGCTATCGATCACTAGCAGTTCTTAAACGCATAGCTGAGATAGGCCTAGAGTATCAACCTCGTAGAAGAGTCGTTATATACTCTCTATCCCTATTCGATATCCCCCACGCTACACAGTTCCTAGAGTACCTAGCTGAGAACAGTATCGAGGCTAGCATACCTTCGCTAAGACCGGACTACCTGGATAGGGATAGGATAGAGCTTATCTACAGACTTGGTCAGCGAACCCTCACAGTAGCTCCTGAAACCATGGTTAGAGATCTGGGGTGTGCTATCGGTAAGTGTGTGGATAGGGAGAGGGTTGTTGAGCTAGCTCTAGATAGCTTCAGGATAGGTTTCTCACATCTCAAACTCTATCTAGTTCTCGGATTTCCGTGTGAGGATACGTCTAGGAGTATCGATGAGGTTAAGAGGTTTGTAGAGGATCTTCGTCGACTCGGTATCTCTAGAGCTAAGTTCATTAGGTTCTCTATCAACCCCCTCATACCCAAACCCTGGACACCACTACAAAACCTTGCCCCATCCCACGTACTGAAGCTCGGTTCAGTACTCGAGAGGGCTAGAGAGGTTCTGACCACACCTATCTCGGAGGTAGAGGTCATGGATGTTGAGTGGGGTTTTGCTCAGGCCGTAATCGCCTTGGGTAGCTCAAGAACTTCTGAGCTAATTATGGAGTGGGGTCTTCGTGGTCTTGGTATAAGGGGTTTTAGAGAGGCTTTTGAGAGGTGTAGGGAGTTTCTACGCTATGTTGATAGCGGTTGGGACACCCCTCCATGGATAGACGCTGTCGAGGCTCCACTACCTCTACACTACTTTGAGAATCGCTTTGGTTTTCTATCACGATCTCTCTGCTCACGTAGGTAAGCTATAGAGGGTGCTTCAAGAACAGCACTCGGTTCGAAAGCTACGAGCTTTACCCGGTTCGCTAGGGTGTTTCGAAGCTCGTTGAGAAGTCGAAGACCTTCAACAACGTTGCTTAGCTCGATCAGCTCTATCCTTATACGCCTAGCTGAGGCTATGTGGAGTAGAGATACTGTTATCGGTGTCGATGGGTATACTATGGCTAGACCACCCTCTCTAACCATCGATAGAGCTAACCACGCTATGGCGGGGCTGGGCTCGGCAATCACCACAACGTCAACTCTCCTACTGGTATCGTATATCGATAGGTGTTCACCACCAACGATATCGGGCCATAGAGTGTGTTTAGCTACTATCCACAGTCTCGAAGCGTTTCTACGAGCGTAGAGTGCGTAGGGAAGTAAAGCGATTTCGCGACCGACTACCAGTACCTCACGTCCGTAGAGCTCCTCAAGCTGTCTAGGTGAGGCGGAGAGTATGGGTACTAGTGGTGCTAGGGGGTCGCCTACCATTGTTGGGGGTAGGATGTGGATACATCCCTGATCAACTGGATACAGATCCTGTGCTGCTCCATCTCTCTGTAGCGG
>DQTV01000013.1 GCA_015662595.1 Ignisphaera aggregans | reverse complement strand
TGGTTGTGTGTAGCGATATAGCTTGTGCCCCACGTGAATCGACCGTAGTCATTGAGAGTACAACAGCTAAGGAGCCCGTTATACTAATACACATAGTTAGCATAGGTGTTCGGGCCCTGAGTGCAGTACTATAGATCCTGAAACTGTTGCAGATAGCGAGATTATGGTAGTTGATTCTCGAAGAGCTGTACCTGGGGAGGTTGCAGACATTAGGAAACCTCTTGAAGCAGGCATGATTTCGGATAGTCGTATAGTTGAGCTGGGCGAGATCGTTATGGGGAGGAGGGTAGTTGAGGAGGGCCGTGGTATAACGCTATTCAAAAGCGTTGGGCTGGCGATCCAGGATGTTATAGCGGCTTCTTTGGCCTATAGAAAGGCTCTCGAGCTTCAGATCGGTACAAGGATAGAGGTAGATCTATAGCTGCTACACCACGTCATAAGGCTTTAGACTTAAGACATACGAGGCTTTTACTACTCTATAGCAGCGCTGTATCCGATAGGTGTTTGTATGAACTCCAACGCTAGGAGTATTGAAACAACTTGGAGAGCTAGAATACTGTTTATACTAGCTACGATAGGAGCAATGGTAGGTTCTGGCAGTATTTGGCGTTTTCCACGCCTGGTAGCTATGTATGGAGGGGCCGCATTTCTGATACCCTACTCCATCGCTGTGTTTACCGTCGCCATACCCCTCCTCATAGCTGAGGGCATCATAGGTCGAGAAACTAGGTGTGGAGTAGTTCACGGATTTGCTAAGTATGCCGGTAGGGAGTATGCATGGCTTGGAGCATGGATAATGTGGGTGAACACCGCAATAATGTTCTACTACTCCGTAGTATGCGGATGGTCTTTAGCTTACTTCATATACGGGTTAAGCGGTGTGTACGGAGTGTACAAACCGGGCATGGGAATCAGGTTATGGAGTAGCTTCATAGGTAGTGTATGGCAGCCCATACTCTTCACGGCGGTGGTATGGCTACTCACCTGGATCGTTCTGGTTAAAGGTACTAGAGGCATCGAACACACGGTAAGGGTTATGGTACCATCGATATTCATTATCTTAGCCCTAGTACTCATAAGGGCAATCACTATGAAGGGGTCTGAAGTAGGTTTGGAGTACATGTTTCGTCCTGAAATCCATAGATTAACCAATGCTGAGGTATGGCTACAAGCTTACTCACAAGTTCTTTGGAGTACCGGTGCGGGATGGGGTATCTTCCTCACCTACTGTTCATACCTAAGAAAGGATGACGACATCAATCTAAACGCTGCTATAGCAGCTCTTGGAGTGTCTAGCGCAGCTGTATTGGCTGGACCAGCCGTGATCACTACTGTAGCCGTGACAGCGCCTCTCATAGGTATAGATCCGTTAAGGGTATATGCTGAGGGGAATGTGGGTTTAACCTTCATATGGCTGACAGAGCTATTTCCGCTAATACCCTTTGGAGCGTTTATAGGTACGCTCTTCTTTCTAGCTCTATTCTTCGCTGCATTTACATCTCAGATAGCGATAGCTGAGGTGCCGATAAAGGTCTTAACAGACTTTGGTATCTCAAGACGGAGAGCTGCTACCTACGTATGCATAGCTGGAATGGTTCTAGCGTTACCAGCAGCTATAAGTATAGACTGGCTCAACAACCAAGACTGGGTATGGGGTGTAGGACTACTCCTCAATACGCTGATGCTGTCTATAGTCATGGTCAGGACAGGACTTGAAAGGAATAGGCATGTAGCGAACAGAGGTTCGGATATCGTGATAGGCAGATGGTGGAATGCCATGGTGGGGTTCGTAGCGCCTTTAAGCGTTGCAATGGTGTTGACGTGGTGGATTGTACAGTCAATATCGTGGTATCCGGACTGGTGGAACCCGCTAAAGGTCTTTAGCACAGGTACAGCGCTCTTACAGTGGTCTTTAGCGATGAGCGTCATATACGTGGTTGTGAACCGTGTGCTAGCGTCGAGGCTAAGCTGTGAAAAGCCTCAGAGATGAGGAGAGGGTTCGTGGATATCCTAACGCTGCTATCTATGGTAATCATATGGGGTTTCTACTGGGGCCTTACAGCATACCTAATCTACTTAGCGTTGAGTAAGGAGAGGGAGAGGCTTAGAGCTAAGATTAGAGAGCGGGAGTAGATCGATTAGCCACAGCTATGGTGTTGGTGTTTAGTAAAGGCTTTATCTTACCGAGAGCTGTCTACTGATGGTGAAGAGGCTATTGTCCACTACTCGAGATAGAAGGATATGGGAGCACCCAATACTCGTGTTTAGGCGTGGGAGGAAGGTTAGATTCTACTTCGAGGGTCAAGAAGTCGAGGCTTACGAAGGAGAGACCATAGCGGCAGCACTCTACGCCATAGGTATAGACGTGTTTTCGTATAGCACTAAGCTTTCAAGACCTCGCGGACCCTTCTGCATGATTGGCAAGTGCTATAGCTGTCTTGTGGTAGTCGATGGTGTGCCCTATGTTAGGGCGTGCACTGAGTACGTACGTGATGGTATTAGGGTTGAGAGACAGCGTGGACTGCCCTCTATCCCTCAGAAAGCTGTGGAGGAGCATGTTGAAGGTGAGGAGGTTATAGATACTGATGTGGTTGTGATCGGTGGTGGGCCCGCCGGACTTGCAGCCGCCATTGAGGTTGCTAGGTATGGTCTAAATGTCGTTTTAGTAGACGAACGTTCTAAACTAGGAGGGCAACTAGTTAAGCATACACATAAGCTAGCTAGTTCAGGAGAGCTGTTCGGTGGTTTAAGGGGTTTTCAACTAGCTGAGCTACTGAGCAGCGAAGTTCGTAAGTACAGCAATGTCAAGATACTTCTCCAGAGTACGGTTTACGGAGTATTTCGGGATGGGTGGGTTGGTGTAGCTGGTAGAAATAGGCTATATCGCATTAGACCTCGAGCTGTTATAGTAGCTACAGGAGCCATCGAGCAGCATCTAACGTTTCCTGGCAACGATATACCGGGGATTATGGGTGCAGGCGGCGTACAGACGCTAATGAATGAGTTTGGGATCAAGCCATGTGATAGGGCTCTGATAGTCGGCGCTGGTAACGTGGGGCTCATGACAGCCTATCAACTTCTTCAGGTTGGTGTAGACGTTGTAGCTGTGTTAGAGATTGGTTCAGAGATTGGTGGCTGGTTTATACATGCCGCAAAGATACGGAGGTATGGAGTACCGATACTAACTAGGCATACTATAAAGGCTGCTTGGGGCTCTGAAAGAGTTGAAGGCGCAACTATAGTGAGAGTGGATGAGAACCTCCAACCTGTACCTGGAAGCGAAAGAGATGTTGAGTGTGATCTCATACTCATAGCCGTTGGGTTAACGCCGGACACAAGGCTCTTCGCACAGGCACAGGCGGTAATGAGGTGGGTTCCTGAGCTTGGTGGAGCGGTACCCATCAGAACCATAGATATGGAGACAAGTGTTCCAAACATGTATGTTGCTGGCGATGCATCGGGTGTAGAGGAGGCTATAACCGCGGTCATTGAGGGTAGGATCGCGGCTTACTCAGTGATTACGAAGCTCAGCGATAGCGAGGTGAAGAGGCGTGAGGCTGAGCACAGTATGCGTAAGCTTATAGACTTTCTATGGAATGAGTATCGAGCATCACCTCTTCTCACAAGAGCTAGGGAGGGCAAGAGAAAAGCTACGGTTAGTTACGAGGAGATGGAGGAGCTTAGGAAGAGATATCCACCTCTCATAGCCTTTAGGTGATGTTTATGAGCTATAGGAGGAGTGGTGTGATAACAGTCGATGATTTGAAGAAACTGGGGTTGCTACCCCCCATAGAGAGAATGTTGCGAGGACCCGTAGCCATCCTCGAGTGTCCGGAGCCCATTCCGTGTAACGTATGTGCCTCTGCATGTCCTCAGAAAGCTATTAGGATGGATAGGCTCACTGACATACCAAGAGTTGACTGGGATAAATGTGTTGGCTGTGGTACATGTGTAGCTGTGTGTCCTGGTCTAGCTGCTTTCGTAGTCGATATCTCGAAGCCCGACAAAGCGTATGTCACGCTACCCCACGAATTTTTACCCGTTCCAAAGGTAGGTGATGAGGTTCTGCTACTAGGTCGCGATGGTAGGAATCTTGGTACCGGTAAAGTTGTACGTATATGGGAGAGAAACCGTACCTGGGTTGTAACGGTCGAGGTTCCTAAAGAGCTTGCTATGGAGGTGCGGGGCATATGGGTAAAGAAGCGTTGAGTGAGGGGGGCGTTAAGAAACTCCATCCAGTGATTGTATGTCGATGTAATGACGTTACACTAGAAGACGTTGAAAAGCTTATTGATGAAGGCTGTAGAGATCTCGAATGTCTAAGAAAGGTGCTTAGGATAGGCATGGGTCCGTGTCAGGGTAGAAACTGTATGCTCATACTCATGAGGATTCTGGCACGTAAGCTGGGTAAGGAAGTCACTGAGTTGCCTTTACCAACTGTAAGAGCTCCGTTAACCCCCATAACCATAAACATCCTGTTGAAGAGCGTAGATGTTGAAGGTGATGAGAAGTGAGGGTGGTTGTGATAGGTGGTGGTATAAGTGGGCTTTTCATAGCTTATGAACTTGCTAAGCGCGGTGTTAAAGATGTT
>DQTV01000018.1 GCA_015662595.1 Ignisphaera aggregans | reverse complement strand
GTAACGAGCTCGATACCCAGAATCATCGAGTACGTTACCAAGGTTTTTGAGGAGCGGGAGGCTGTTGAACGTATTGAGATACCCAGCGATATCAGGAAGATAAGTATCAACGCTAACTCTTCGCTTATAGTCGTGAGGAGATCTGATCGTGCTGAGCTTGTGGTTAAGAAGCGTAGAGGTGATGTGAGAGTCGATATCCAGAACTCAACTCTTGAGCTAGGTGCTGAAGACGCTAGGGTGATGATATCCATACCCAGGAGCGTTGATGAGCTTAGGGCTGTGTGTAGCAACTCTAGCCTAAGGATTGAGGGTCTAGAGCTAGGGAGCGCTGTTCTGGAAGGTGATACGAGCAGTCTAAACATCGATAGAGTTCGTATAGGGAGAAAGCTCGTTGTGTGGCTCAACACATCGCTTTTCGTAGCCAACACAACCATCGATCCTGCTAATCGAGGTGTTGTTGATGTGTCTTCGAGTGTGTCTAGCGTCAACCTAGACATCTCGATACCGAGCAGTGTAAGGGTCTCTATCCACGGAATTTCGCGCTCGCCATCAGCCATAGATATCGAGGTCGATGGCTCTCGCGTAGGTCTAGACTATCGCGAACCCGGATACGATGAGGCTACGAAGAAGCTAGATCTGAGGCTAGACATTGATAGCACGGCTATGAAGGCTAGGGTTACCCATCGAGAAACCGTCTAGAGGCCCCCGCTCATTACCGTGGCTAGGACTAGGGTAGCTAGGTCTATCGATAGCAGTGTAGTCTGGTACACCATAGCTTTTGCGCTGTAGATAGGTCTTGGCGTAAAGCTATACCTCTTCAGATACAGACCCTCACTAAACATCTCTGTAACCTCCTCACATCTAACGAACATCATAGCCAAGCTCCTCCACATCTTCTCACGCTTCAACCTGTGGACATAGATCATCTCACTAGCCTCTCTTAGCAATAGGGCTACGGCTCTCCAGAACAACGGTATGGCTAGAGATACCTCCTTTCCAAGCCTAGCTATTATCGAAGCTAGCTCGCTTAAGTTGATGGAGTGTAGTAGGTATAGACAGTGTAGAGCACCGATCTCAGCTCTTAGAAAAACCTGTAGAGCTCCAAAAACATCTGCATAACCACGAAGAGCCGTTATGGCTAGGTGTGTCAACCCCATCCATGTAGCTGGTATCGTAGCTAGTATAGCTGCGTATAGCGGTTGTCTAGACATGGAGCTAGCTATGTAGAGAACCACAACCCCAGCTAGCGGAGGTATACCGAGGATAGGGTTCTTCACTGTGAGCATCAAGGCTATGAGCGTGTGGGCTATGGATAGAGCTGTGCTACCTGTCCTGAGATGTGTTAACCCGTAGAGAAAGAGGGATCTAGATACGTAGCTTACAAACCTCGATACAAAGCTCATACTAACCAAGCCTCGTAATCGACGACGCTACAAGCCCAAGCTCTTCACCATGACTAGCGACAACCACACTACACCCCCGCGATGCCAGCTTAGCTATCAGCGTGAGCACTCTACGGGCATTCCATGGATCTAAACCAACTGTAGGCTCATCTATGAGCAGAGCCTTTGGTTGACGTAGGTATGCAGAAGCTATTGCAAGTCTTCTCCTCTCACCACTGCTAAGCATGAGTATGGGGGTATCTAGACAGTCTTCAAGTCCTAGAGACCGCGCAATCTCTAGGTTGTTACCAAGCTCTTCCCTAGGTGTTGGAGCTGAGAGGTAGAGTAGAGGGTTTTCAGGAACTAGCTGTACACCTCTAGGCCTCTCAACATAGCCACGACTAGGCTTTAGAATCCCTGCTAACACCTTCAACAGAGTACTCTTTCCACAACCTGAAGAACCTCGAATCCACAGAACTTCACCCTCACCAACATCTAGGTTCACGCCTTTAAGCACATAGTCCTCGGCATCTGGATACCTATACCAAAGATCGCGAGCAACGATAACTCTCCGGCCCTGACGAAGCTCCGTAGCTATCCCACTACGCATAAGATCCTCAAGCTCTCTATGGATCGGAGTCTCTAGAGGATCGCTATAGACTTCAGCACGCCCCTTCTCAAGGTATAGAACCTTCGATACAACTCTACGCCACCGACCAACATCGTGATCGACAACCACAATCGCAAAACCCTCTCTAGCAAGCTTAGCAACAACATCGATACTCCTCATACGGGATACGGGGTCTAGATACGATGTGATCTCATCGATAAGCACCAACCTCTTTCGCGATAGCACAGCCTCAGCTAGAGCTATTCTCTGAATCTCACCGGCGCTTAGATTCGTCGTAGCTTCGTAGAGCTTACCCTCAACACCAAGCTCCTTAAGAACCTCCAACACCTCGTCTAGAGGTTTAGAGGTGTAGAACATCAGTTCGTAGACTGTGTATGGAGTTGATAGCGTAAACCAGGGTTCCTGAGGTATGTAGGCAACGTACTTAGCTATCTGTTTAGAGCTTCGAAGTCTCTCACCAAGTACCTTAACCTCTCCGCGAACCTCCATCCCATAGAGCTCCTGAGCAACACCAGCTATTGCTCGAAGTAGTGTCGTTTTTCCACTACCTGATCTCCCAG
>DQTV01000119.1 GCA_015662595.1 Ignisphaera aggregans | reverse complement strand
GTGGTATGGGCCCCATTATCCGTATCCTAAAGGAGGTGTGTAGCGATGTTGTAGTTGTAGAGAGGTGTCCCCTACTAAGAGCTGGTGATGCTGTGATCGATACTCTGATTCATAGAGCTGCTAAGGGATGCGATCTAGCTATCGTAACGGGTGCCGCTATAGTTAACGAGACTCTGGAAAGCGTTCTCACTGCTGTTAAGGAGGCTAAGCTTAGAATAGTTGTTGGCCCTACAGCTGGTATATACCCAGAGCTTCTTCTCAATCGAGGTGTAGACTATGTAGCTAGTACTAGGGTTATAGATATAGAGAACGCTGTTAAGAGAATCAAGCTAGGTGGTGGACGTAGAGAGATAGCTGAGTTCTGTAGAGACTATATCGTGGGTTCGAAGCGGAGATAGCCTGGTGAGTTTATGGAGGATATGCTGATAAATGCTGTGACCAGGCTCGCTATGGGTCTAGCTCTCGAAGCTCTTGGATATCCAAAGCCTGGGAACGTTCATAGAATGAGAAACTTTAGCGATACCACGCTAGAAGACTTCGTAGTCTCTGGATTCACAGCAGTGTTCTACCTATATAAAGCGGCTCGTAGGGGTGCTAAGGTTGCTAGAGGTGAAAAGCCAAGGGTTTTGCTAGGCGATGCGATCTCGGGTATGGTTAGCAAAGCTCGTGAAGTTAGTGGAGGTGGAAATACGTGTTTAGGTACAGCGATACTGCTTGTTCCGCTAGCAACTGCTTTGGGATACCTATACGCACGCGATGAAGATCCAACGATAGACTCCCTAGCTATAGAGGCTACCAACCTGCTGAAGAACTACACAACGATTAGCGATGCTATAGAGCTATACAAAGCTATACGCATAGCATCACCAAGCTATCTCAAACCTGAGGACGTAACGGACCCTCTACCCAATGTATGGGATCCACAGTTTGCTCATAGACTAACGGCTAAGGGGTACAGGCTTTGGCATGTACTTGTGTATAGCGCTGAGAGGGATGTTGTTGCTCGAGAAACCGTATCTCGATACCAGTTCTCGAGAGAAGCTGCACGATTTCTTAGTCAGAGACTTGAGGAGCATGGGGATTGGAATCGAGCTGTTGTCGAGACATACCTATGGGTTCTAAGCCGTGTTAGAGACACTATCGTAGCTCTTAAACACGGTATCGACACAGCTCTTGAGATTCGTAGAAGAGCTGCTGAAATCCTTAGAGTTGCTGAAAGTAGCTGGGAGGAGGCTCTACCCATGATAAAACAGCTAGATGATGAGCTTGGTGCTAGAGGGATAAACCCAGGTTCTTCAGCTGATATCGTAGCTACAGCGATAGCGCTCTACGCTGTTGAGAAAAGGTGTAGGATTGTGAGAGCAGGGAAGTGTGTAGAGATGTAGCTATCTTCCCAGAAATGCTTTGAGTAGCTTCTTACTCCACGGAGAGAGCTTTCCTTTTTCAAGACTAAGGCCAAGTCTATCCAGTAACCGCTTCTCGAGATCACCAACCCTATCATTTAGAGCGTTCAATAGCAGTTGTTCAGCAGCTGGATCTATCCTAAGGGGTAGTATGGGTAGCTCAACAACATCTCTAAACACCTCATGTATGTAGTAGACAGAGTCTATACCTATGAGACCTGCAATAGCTAGAAGTGCACCAGACTCTGGTTTGAATCCACCAGTGAGATTAGCTACGATCCTAACGTTCTCAAAGCCAATACGCTTCCCAACATCTTGACGAAACCTCTCTACCTCACTCCTAACCTTGGCTACGAGGTTTATCATACCCTCAGAGAAATCTCTACCGAGATTCTCAACTCTGATAGGGGGTCTAACCTCCGCAATCCTATGACCTTCAACACCCCACGTGGTGAAGAGATCCGTATCCACAAAGCTCTTCAGATACTCCTCGATAACCCTCGCTGAGAACCATCCAACCCCTGTATCGGTGCTGAAGAGGGTTATGATGTGGTTAACGCCTTTAACGCCCTGCTGAGCCAGTCGCTGGAGATAGCCTATAAACGCATTGAGCTCAGCGCTATACCTACGGGGATCCGATGTGAGGCACTTCATAACAGCTTGGAACTCTCTAGATGCTGGATAAGCTTGGTTACCAGCCTCAACATCTTCACCACTATCTGGACGAGCTGCTGCCCATGCTAAAAGCCTCTTCCTAACATCCTCATCGATATCAGTACACCTCTCAGCATTACGCACAACACTAGTGCCCACGGTAACGAGATGTAGAAACACTTTCTCGGAGGACAAGATCCCATCCGATCACTATCAACTACATCTCAACGATACTAGCTATAGAATGGAGTTTCGAAGTATATAAAGGTTGCTGAGTACGACTAGCGCTCAGCGCTGTTTCTCAGCAAGACTCTTTCTATACCACTCAACAGTTAGGGCAATACCCTCCTCAATACCTATCCTGGGCATCCATCCGAGAACGCTCTTTGCTCTCTCAATCGATGCCCTAGATCTTCTCACATCGTGTTTTCTTGGAGGAGCTCTTCTAGGTTCAGGACACGTACCAACAGCTCTACACACGATGCTATACAACCTATTTATCGAGATCTCGACACCGCTCCCAATATTCACGGGCCCTACATACCTAGACTCAAGAGCTCTCAGATTGGCTTCAGCAACATCGTAGACGTAGACAAAGTCACGTGTTTGCTCACCATCGCCATATATGGTGGGTACAGAGCCTCGTAACAACGCTTCTATAAACTTGTGGACAACAGAGGCGTAGGGTCCAAACCTCATTCTAGGCCCGTAGACGTTGAAGTACCTAAGAGCTATGACACTAATGCCGTAGTCTTCGAAGTACCTCCACAGAATCTCTTCACCCATGAGCTTGGTCAGCCCATAGAGGTTCACAGGCTTTAGCTCGTGCTCCTCATCTATCGGTAGATACTTAGGCTCGCCATAGACAGCGACACTCGATGCGTAGACAATACGCTGAGCGTCTACCCTCCTACCCATCTCAGCAATGTTGATAGTACCGACAACGTTAACCTCAACAGCACGACTAGGAAATCGATACACCTCATCTACGCTAACCATGGCCGCCAGGTGTAGAATCCCTACCTCGTTACGAAACTCCTTAACTAGCTGTAGAAGCTTCTCAACATCGCTAGCTCTAGACACATCGATATTCACAAACTTCACACCCTCTACATGAAGCATATGCTCGATATTCTCTAGACGACCACTGTAGAGGTTGTCAACCACTACGATCATCTCGACACCAAGCCTACTACGTTCGCGTAGAAGAACTTCAAGAGTCGCTGAACCTATAAACCCTGCACCACCGGTAATGACAACACACTTAGCCATGTAGATCAACCAGGTCAGAGCCCATGAATAAGTCATCACCTCTCAGCGATCCCCCACATCATCAGCCCGCACTAGGACCATACCCACATCCCTATGCAGGGCGCTGCATCTACACCTATGTAGAACAGGGAGGTCTAGACCCCTATCTATATCGCTGCTCCTCCAGGTACCTTTAGCTCGAGTAACGCTAGACATCTCCGTAGCTACGCGCTGTACAGCTGTGTTGGAGTGCACATGTGGTGGCAAGGTATAAACCTAGCGTCTTGATAGTGTGGTAGAGGTCTAGGTGTGCTATGCTATGAGCGGTAGATCGGTATCGAGCTATGTTCTGAACGGAGTTCTCGAGTTATCAAGAGCCTCTTTCATTATCTTCGTGTTCACAGCTATAAACATAGCCATAGCCATAGTCGATGCCCTCTCCCCCATCGAGGTATCGGTTAGGTATGGCAAAGCAGGTCTAGAGATGCTTATCAAGGGGTCTTCTACAAGCCTATGTCTGGAGATCGCTCTAAGCCTGGTAGCCGCCATAGGGTTCGTCTCTACGCTCTCAAGCTATTTCTATACAGCTCTAGAAATCCTTATTCAGAGTGCTGATAATGAGAAGCGTAGAAAGGGCTTTGAGAGGCTGTTTAGAACCGCTCTAGCCATGTACCTAATCAGCGTTGTTAGTAGCTGTGCTGGCTACATAGAGCTCTCAACACATCTCGAAGAGCTTTACCAAGGCAAACCCATAGCTCTCGGAACTGTTTCGACAGTGCTATGCGGAGTCATACCCATAGTCCTCGGGCTCGGCGGAGATCTCTTTATGGCTCTTCTCCTCGCCTCGCTTAGAAGGATTGTAAACGAAGGTCTACTCGTTTTTGCAGGCCTCTTACTGATATTTACAAGCATGTATCCAGAGGCATACCCACTAGCATGGCTGGTAGTGTTTCTAGCGTTTAGACGAGCATTGACGCGGCTTAGCAGATCACTATCGACATACGCTAAGATCTAACCACCTCTAAACAGTATCGAGCTACATACATGGCCTTCTCTAGACATGTTGAATCCGAAGAGCTTAGATGCAAGCTCTGCAGCTACATCACCACTACAGTGTATGGGTATCACAACCTCTACCCCAAGCCTCTTCAACTCACTCATAACCTTTCTAACAACGCTTAGAGATGATGGGAGGTGTAGACCCCCGATAACCGCATAGGGCTTAGCTCCTAGCTCTCTAGACGCTTTCTCAACGATATTCACTATACCGGGATGTGAACACCCAACAACTACTACAAGACCTCGGTTAGCTAGGTTTATCGCTAGAGCCTGTTCGTATGGAGGTCCATAGAGCTGACCAACTATGGCAACACCGGGCGCTATTACTGTTGTGTTCACAACCTCTACGACCTTGCTGAACCCGAGATCTAGAATCCACCTCTTGGTGTAGAGGCTCATCCCTGCAGGTATGTATATCGGTATAGAGCTGTTGATCTCAGCAATAGCCTCTAGACCACCAACGTGATCCCCATGCTCATGGGATATCACGACAGCTGTAAGCTTGCTCAGGTCTATGCCTAGAACCTCTACATTGTGTAGAAGGATCTGGGGATCTGGACCCGTATCAAACAGTATCCTAACACCTTCAGTCTCTACATAGATACTTAGACCCCATGCCGAGAGGCATCTCCCTTCAGGATCTCTATGGTTATCAACTACCACAGCTATGTAAACACTATCCACAGCACCAAACCTCTCAACAACGCTGGTTAGGCTAAGCTCTTCAGATTTTCTTGAGGGTGTTTGCAGAGTATAGATGCTGATCACCACCATAACTACGAGGAGAGCAAGTATAGATTTCCACACCCATCTAGCTATAGCCTACCCCCATATAGCTACCCCTCAACAACTCTATAGCCTTTGCGTAGCGATTTTCCCAGTGCAGAGCTATTTAATCTGGTTGACTAGATCGATCTAACAACGGTGTGGCGATACACTACGCAGAAGCTGGGTGACGCTATGAGTGGTCGAGAGGTATATTTAAGGCGTCACATCATGGTGAAGGGAAGGTTTGTAGATCTGATACTCAGCGGAAAGAAGACTACGACTATAAGGCTTGGACGTGTTGTT
>DQTV01000104.1 GCA_015662595.1 Ignisphaera aggregans | reverse complement strand
GTAACGTCTATGAATATTCTACGAGAGCTAGGCTCTATTCTAGTGAGCTCGGCATTGATAACCGGAGGCACAGAGATAACGTGTGTTCCTGAGAAGATTACTGGGTGTTTATTTCCATTGATAGATATCGAGCCGTAATGCCGACCTTGCTCAGTCTCTTCAAGTACTTGTCTAATAGTCATCCTCTCTCTATGGTGAAGAGGTACAAACTCTACGGCATCTATATCAACTTCACAATATAGAAGTTCGTTAGAGGGTAGCTTATCAAGATCGTGAAGCCCTATAGCTACCTTCCTTCTATTACGACCGTAGGTTATGTGGAGCTTTTCCTGAAATTGAATAAGCTCCTCTAACCCTTCCTCACCAAGTTCAACATTGTCTACAGCTGCAACAGCTATGTATGGTCTTTTACGTGGAGGCTCTACCCTCACTATAAATGGGTAGTCGACAACATGTATACGCTTAGGCTTTTCAATACCTAGATACATCCTCAAGGCTCTCGCAATACCCTCAGCTGAGAACATGTCTGGACGATCGCTTCTAACCTCTATCAACAGCTTTCCATCCTCAGATAACTCCACATCACACTTTAGCTTGTTTAGAGCCTCCCTAAGGTCTTCAAAACTTAGATCCTTAACGCCTATCAACCTGTAGAGTCTTGAAAGCGATAAGCGTAGAACTGGCATTCATCTACACCATTAACGAGGTATGAAGATCCTCAGATACCTACTGTACGGGAATGTTCTTATAAAGGTGATATCCTTGGAGTAGAGATGCCTTATGTCGTTCATACCCAAGAAGGCTAGAGCCAGTCTCTCTATACCCATGCCCCACGCACCGACAGGATGCTCAACTCCTGCTATTCTAAGAACTTCGGGTCTGAACATACCTGCTCCAAAGACTTCTAACCATCCATAGCCTTCAACATAGACTGCACCCTCAACACTTGGTTCGGTAAATGGGAAGTAGTCTGGCTTAAATCGTAGCTTCTTTATCCCCAACGCATTGAGTATCTGTGTTAGTAATCCCAAGAGCTTCTTAAAGCTGAAATCCCTCTCCATAATTATCCCATCAAAGTTCGTAAATTCAGGGAGATGTTTCGCATCTATATTATCTCTCCTGAAGACTCGACCAATAGTAAAAGCTCTTACGGGAGGCTCTCGATGCTCAGAGAGGTATTTTATGGTCACTGCTGTGGTATGGCTTCTAAGAAGAAGCTTTGATGCCTTCTCTAAGCTCCACTTATAGCCCCATCCACGACTACCAGTATCACCTCCATATTCATGCACCGTACGTGTGCGCTCAACGATATCTTTAAACGCTGAGAGCTCAGCGCTACCCTCTACGAAGAGAACATCGTGGATGTCTCTTGAGGGATGATCTTGAGCTTGAAAGAGAGCGTCGAAATTCCAAAACTCAGGAATCACGTAGTCATCTCTAATCTCAACAAATCCAAGACTTAACATAACCTCTCTTATCATCTCTATGAACTCTTTAAAGAAGTGCTTCCTCCCCGGATAGACTATCGGCGGTAAAGCTTCCACATTGTAAGGCTTAAGCTTAACACTTCTCCATCTACCTGTAGCTATTAGTTCATGTGTTAGGTAGGAGACTGCTTCGCGAGACTCCACCAATCTTCGACACTCATCCTCTTTTCCCGGAGGTAGTAAGATAATTCTATGCTTTCTACGTTCAACTATAATCAGCTTCCTCTTAACAAGTTCATTAAATACTGGGTCGTTAGCAACATCAGGCTCCACAACTTTCTCTTCAACAAACTTTCTAAGTAAATATCTATGCCTTTCAAGAGGCTCGTATCTTAGAAGCTTAACCATACCCCCTTCAACCGATATCCATCCACGTCTCTTTGCCCAACCAATAGCGATACTAAGCCTATTTCCAAACAATGTTTTTAGCTGCTCTAATGGCATCTGACCATTGTGAAGCTTTAGAACTTCCACTAACATTTCCTCCGGTAGCTTTTCCAAATACTCCATACCTTCATTACTTGTTTTAGCGAATAGCACATCTAACTCTTCAACGACCACAAGACCTTTACTCTTTAAGAGCTCGACTATCGATGCGATGGTAGATGGGGGTACCCCACATAGCTTAGCCAAGTCTTCTACGCTAGCTTTTCTAATCTGTAGAAGCTTCTCTAACACTATGAGCTCGTTCCGTGATAACGTGGTTTCTAGTGAAACAATAGCTGGCACCGAGTGCTCGTTTAAGGAGAGACCTAGGTAAAAAAGCTTTGACTAGCTGGCTTTGTATGAGCTACCTAGCGCAACTTAATTTTAGAATTCGAAATATTCGCCTGGTTTCAGGACTATGACTTGTGTTTCTGGTACTCGCTCACGAACAAGCTTAGCAAACTCGTTGGGATCCGCCTTAATTACGTCGAATGTGCCGTAATGCATGGGAACCACATACTTAGGTCTTAACAACTCAACTGCTTTAACAGCCTCTTTGATACCCATTGTGAAGTGTCCTCCTATAGGTAGCAAAGCAACTACTGGTTTGTATAGCTCGCCAATCAACTGCATCTCTGCAAGGAGACCGGTATCGCCCGCATGGTAAATAGCTTTGTCCTCACCTACCACCACAACTCCACTAGGATCGCCGATGGTACTAGAGTGATGAGCAGGAGTAAAGACTATCTCTAAACCATCTAGCCTTACTGGACCGCCAATATTGGCTGGTATGGCTCTATCCGGAGCTCCGCCCTCCTTAGCTATATGGTTTGCGAGCTCGTATAGAGCAGCAATTTTCGCTTTCGGATACCTTTTCAGAATCTCCACTGAGTCTCCAACGTGATCTCCGTGATCATGAGTTACGATGATTAGGTCTAGCTCGGGATAATCCTTTACAAATGTGTCTAGGGATCTGTATGGAGATGTCGGGTTGGTTATCCACGGATCTATAGCTATCCTCCAACCAGCAATTTCAAGAATGAAAGCTGCGTGGCCTAACCATCGTAGCCTAGCCATCTCAATCACCAGAGACACTGCTGAAATCTTTTTCAGGCAAGTATATATTCGTTATACTGCACTGAGTGCTGAGGAGCCTTGAGTGAGGAGGTATTAGAGAAGTACATGAAGGCTGGAGAGATAGCATGCAGAGTGAGAAAGCTAGCCCACGCCATCGTCAAGCCCGGTATGCGTGTTTTAGAGCTCGTTGAGAGACTTGAAAGTGAGATATTGAGTCTCGGCGGAAAACCGGCATTTCCAATCAACGTCTCGATAAACGAGATAGCAGCACACTTCACTCCACCACCTCACGATACCTCAGTAATACCCGAGAACTCCATAGTTAAGATCGATATCGGAGTCCATATAGATGGGTATATAGCTGACACAGCTACAACCATTGTATTCGACCCTCGCTATGAACGTCTTGCTGAAGCAGCCAACGCTGCGCTTGAGCACGCGGTTAAGATGCTGCGACCTGGAGTAAGGTTCTCTGAGATCGGGCGTGTGATTGAGGCTACTATACGAAGCTACGGATATAAACCCATACTGAACCTCTGCGGGCACAGCATAGACGTATACACTATACATGCAGGAGAAGCAATACCGAATCACTATGATCTGAAGAATGTCGGTAAATTACGTAACAATCGAGCGTATGCTATAGAGCCCTTTGCAACTGACGGTGTGGGATTGGTAGATGAGACATCAGTTGTAACTATATATGCCCTACGATACAATCCCAAGAAACTTAAGGGCTTGAGCTTAGAATCCCAGACGTTCTTTAACCGCGTATTTCGTGAACGACGCACACTCCCCTTCACTCCACGCTGGTATATTACTGAAGTCACCAATATCGACAACATTCTTCGACAACTATCACTTGCCGGACTTCTAACTGAATACCCAGTGTTAGTGGAGAGAACACGAGGTGTTGTTGCACAGTTTGAGCATACTGTGGTCGTGTATCGCAATTCCATCTACGTGACTACGTCTTCGTGTTGACCGCATACCGCTTGAACTACACGATTTTACAAAACGCAAAATAGCGACATTACAAGATATTGCCTAGAGAGGTGAGTAGGTACGAGCGATGTTATAGCCGCAATGGAGCTTTCTAATAGCTCATTAGTAGACAAGATCGTCTCCCTGATATTCCTTGTGTTACTGTCACTGTACTTCCTAACGGATATTCCGCAAAGACTTCAATTCTATAGATATAGTAGAGCCGTAGCAGCGCGATTATCAGTAATAGAATCTCTGGTAAATGAGGGAATGAACAAGGTGCGAAACTACATCGTTAAGCTTGGTGTTGAAAACCCAGATAATGTGCTTAAGAACGTTGTTGACAACTACTTCGTGATCAACCCTGTCGATATAGAGCCAATAGACATTATTAAGAGGTTGGGGCATTTAATAGAAAGCAACGAGTTCAAGTTTAAGGCAGATCTGTCTAGGTTATTGCCGAAAGTTACTAGGGATACGCTAAATAATGTAGCTGTGTCTCTATCTATTGTTTCAGCGCTCTACATAATATACAAGGTATTGAAGCACTATTACCTGCTTGGTAAGAAGTATGAGAATTGGATTCTGTTAATGCAGCTCTCGGTAGTACTTCCGCAAATAGTGAAGCAGTTAACACCGTATGTTAAGGCAATCGACGATATAATCAGGGGTGTTCCAATAGGTGATAGTGTAGGCCCCTTAGTGGCCTACAAGATCATTAAGCTAGCGCCGCGCATGGAGATTGTAGAGGATACTATTGTTTCGCGCGTAGAGATCGAAGGGCGCAATGTATACGTCGTAAAAGCACGTGGCCCCGGAGCTACAGTCGGTAAACCTGGTAAGGCTGTGGCTAAACTAGTTGAGGATCTGCAATGCAATGTATCTAGGATAATAACGGTAGACGCAGCACTGAAACTTGAGGGAGAAACAACAGGTGAGGTCACTGAGGGAACCGGTGCTGCAATAGGCGATCCAGGACCGGAGAAGATTGAGATTGAGCGAGCTGCTGTAAAGTGCAATGCCAGCTTGGATGCTGTAATAATTAAGATGAGTGATGAGGACGCTATAAGGTCTATGAGCACTGAAATTGCAGAAGCAGCTGAGAAAGCTTATCAGAAAGTACTTGAGATCATCCGTACCAAAACACGGCCAGGAGATAACGTAATTGTGGTTGGTGTAGGTAATACCGTCGGGGTATACTGATGAGTAGTGACTACCTAACACTGCTCTTCATAGCCATCATGATCGTGCTCTTCATCCAGCTAATCGTCAACTACGTATCTAGTAGAAAGCAAAGCGTAGAGGTAGACGTTCCAAGGAAGATTATTTCGAAGATACGATGTGTTCATGGTGACTATGAGACAGAGCGAGAATACCATGAAGGTGACTTCGTTGGAAAGATAGAGGGTGCATGCCCTAAATGCGGTGCCGAGCTCATCATAGATACTATATACACTAAATACTTTCGTCAAACAACACAGTCCCGGAAGTGAGTTTGTTTTGAAACGTGGTGAGCGCATTGGAAGGCCTTGAGGACGTGTTTTCCAAGATTCTTCACTACTTCGAGAAGATAGATAGAATGGTGAACAGCTTTGTCAACGCTATAGATAGTTTAAACAAGCTCGATCTCAACAATGCTTACAAGAGCCTAGCTGATAGTATAAGACTTGATACTGAAGCAGATGAGCTTAGACGCGAAGTTTTTACAATTATGAACAGATACATAAGTGATGTAACACTACGTGAAAGCATATCAAAGCTGTTAAGAATGATGGACAGATTAACTGAATGGATAAAGGAGGCAGCACGATACCTAGACATACTACCCTATCTAGAGATTCCGCAGGAGATAAAGGATGAAATAAATGAACTTGCTAGATTGGATTCAGAAGCTTGTAAACATATTAAGAATGCTGCACAGGCTCTCTTCAGAAAAAAGCTTGATGATGCTATAGCACTAGCTTCAGAAGTTGAAAAGATAGAGGAGAGGGCTGACGAAGTTAATCATGCTGCACGTCGAAGCATTGTACGGTACGGTAACAAAATAGCTAATCCAGCTATATTGATAATGTTGAGAGATTTCATTGAAGCTCTTGAGAATGCTACGGACTATGCAGAGGATGTGGCTGACATAATTAGATTGATTGCTCAGTATCTTAAGTCCGCATCCAAAGCATAGAGAGCTGAGTAGTAAACACCTAGACAAAATGCATTAGAAGTCGTACTAACGTAAAGGCTGTCATGGCAGTGATAGGTAAGGCCATAAGCCACATAATAAAGATCTTAATTACGATACGAAGGTCTATGTATTGAACACCCCGCGCCACGCCAACCCCTATGACCCCACCAACAATAGCCATAGAGGTTGAAACCGGTAAACCAAGCCTAGAAACCACTAGCATCACTAAGGCTGCTGAGAACTGAGCTGCAAAAGCAGATGACGGAGATAAAGGCGTAATTCTTTCACCAACCGTCTCTATCACTCTTGAACCCCATAGGACTATGCCTAACGATAAACCTATGGCTGAAAGCAGAACAGAGTATCTCAGTGCTATACTTACGTTATGCAAACCCTGAACATACATTACCGCTGCTAAGGCTCCAGCAGCATTCGCAACATCGTTTGCGCCGAAGGATATTGACATAGCGATTAGGGATTCAATAAGCAGTATCTTCATAGCCTCTAGTTCACCTACACGGTTTCTCGAAGTTCGTCGCCATAGCATAAGAGCGATTACCGCTGCTAGAGACCCTATACAGATGGAGATCAAAAACATCAACGTTAGATGTCGAGATGTAAGACCAGCTTTTAATAGTGTGAGGACCGTTGGTGAGAAGAAGACTACGAAGGATACTGCCATGATAAAGGGCTCCAGTTTCCCGAGTCTGAGATACCATAGCAACATCTTTAGCATAGTATAGGCAAGAGCCGCAGTTATAAATGGGACAAGTATCCACGCAATGAATATCCTAAGTATAGTCCCCCAATTCACGAACTCTAAGCCTAGCGATAAGCCAAAACCCGTAATCCCGCCAATAACACAGACATGTACGCTCATCGGAACTCTCATGATACTGCTTATCAGAGTCCATATTCCAGCAGCTATCAAAGCGGAGATCATTCCAACTGTGACCGTGGTTTCGCTAAGATTCGAAACAACGTTTACAATGCCCCGCATCATGGTGTTGGTTACGTAAACTCCTAGCAATAGCGCTCCTACAAAGCATGAAATGGATGCTATTACAAGAGCTTTGCGAGCCGAAATAACTCGGGCTCCAACGGCCGTTCCAACCATATTAGCAGCATTATTAGAGCCATTATTCCACGCTACGAATAGCGCTACTGCAAGGCCCAATACCAGCCATGGAGTTAGCAACATCGCAATCACCACAATGTCAATGACATCAGACCTTTAGACAAGTAGATAGTGCTAGGCACTATATCTGATTATCGCAGATTCTAATGGCTTAATAGTCACCACGTTTTGACAGTGAAGTACCGTGTAATGAAACGTAACAGATTAAAAGCCCCCAACAAGTAGCCAGAGCTCGGCGGCCCGACCCGGCCATAGCGGCCGGGCAACACCCGGACTCGTCAGATCCCGGAAGTTAAGCCGGCCGCGTTGGACGAGGCTGTGGAGTCCGAAAGGCTCCGCAGCCCGTCCAAGCCGGGATCGGGCCGCCGCAAGCTTTTCTCATAGCGTACATGAAGTTTATGAATGCTACAACATGGCTAGCCAGGTAGCTTAGGGGCCCAATACTTTCAATACTGTCAACAAGAACGCTAATCTCATCTATAGGAGGATCTTGTTCAGCACCAAGTATATAGAGTACCTTATGGGGTCTAATAACGAAGTTAGAGCCTCTTTCACTAAGGAGTACCGTGGTGTAGCCCAAGCTCTTGAACTCCCTTATAGTCTCTGAAAAGCTTCTGTGTACAATTTCGTTACAGAGCTTGGCGACTATGGCTTTCACGATCTCATGCTCTCTCGAAGCGCATACCCACTCACGTTCTTCAGGCGATATCGTTATATATCCGCACATAGGCGCACTGAATATAGTTACTGCTACAGCATCGCTAGTTGTACACAAAGCCGCCTGTACTATACGAGCTGCTATATCCAATCTACCAATTCGTTGATCAACACCTCTTAGCTTATTAATCTCGCACTTATCAAGGTTTCGTACTGATGACGCCGTGTAGACTAGTATAACCCTTTGGGGATCCAATTGCAGCTCAAACCCCTAGAGAGTCAAGAGTGTGAAAACGTTAATAGGGTTTTCATAGTTGATCTGCAGTCCCAAGATCCTAAAGAACAGCACAGACTATACGCAAAGATCATTACATCAGCTCTCCTGCTATCCTATGGCATTCGTAAAGGGACTGCCATATGCATCAGACTTCCACGCGGATGGCTTGTGGCTCACGGTGGTAAGGTACGCAGACTTTTTGCAGATGAGAGTTCGTCAACAGGTTTAGTAAGAGCAGCGATGAGACATGGCTTTCATAGTGGTATAAGCGTCGAGACTTCCTGTATCTACGCTAACTGTTGTAGATCAGAGCTTGACATAGAGGAGATGTGCGAAGTGGATCAGGGAAGGAATCTGAGCTCCCCTATATGCATAAGGCTTCGTCCAAGTAATCACGAAGTCGATGTACATGGCTATAGAGTCGCCGTTTGGTACCTCATCGCTATAATAAACATAATCCTGGATATCCTGGGATTCAATACCTAGTCACCACAGGTTTTGACATCAAGCTTCGGATCCGACCAGTCAGCTCATCTACAATAAGACCCCAGTAGTCAATTAGATCTCGACCTACGATAAGCTCATACTCAATCCTTCTACGTGTTGTAGATGTACCGATGTGAATAGCTGTCCTAAGGCTTATCTCCTGGCCATCGATAATGACCCTATCCACAGTGCATACAGCGAAGATTCTAAACGTTCCTAGCTCAGCGATCTTAACCTCGTACTCTCGGTCTAGTATCTCAGCACACTGAAGCTCTTCTGAAATTCTTGGTACACCTACGCTCACCGAAGCGCTTGGGATAATTATCCCTCGAGCATAGGTAAACCTAGAGTTCTTGAAGAGTCCAACCATTATAGGTCCGAAAACATTCTTCATCGACGTACCTTTAGCCTAGAAGCATTATTAAGCTTAACCTCGGTTTACATCTCTCAGGATAAGTCGATGAACACTCAATGCTTGGAAGAGTTCTTCTCACCATGGCTACTGAGTAGAGCCTTAAGGTACTAACTAACTAGTTTAATACAGTGTCGTGATTTAACTGTATACCCGTAGCTCATAACCGTTGAGGTGGTAAGGTATGGATCAGAACGTGGAGGTATGGTGGAAGAAACCAGTACGAGTTCTACAACTCAACGTGGAGGATCCATACGGTGCGTGGCTTGACGTCGCTACGCCCCAACGAATAGTGGAGTTAGCTAAGAGGATTAGAGCTAACGTAATAGTGGTATTCTATCGTGAACCCTGGGGCCGCGTTCTGAACGCACCCACCTCACTCGTCAAGCATCCCAAGGTAGATTCATGGTTTAGAGAGCTGGTTGAGCGTGCTCATGCGAACAACATACGGGTTGTCGCAATGGTTGCACACACGACTAATAGGTACATAGCTCTGAAGCATAGCGATTGGCTTCAAGTGAATTATCGAGGGGAGCCAATACTCCTTGAGCACATACCCTCTCAACAGCCAATACCTGAGACCATACACTGGCCTCTCGTCTGTATAAATAGTCCCTTTATCGACGTCGCAGTCACTGAGGTAAGAGAGGCGATAGAGGCTGAGGCTGATGGAGTTCTGCTTGATTCATTCAGATACCAACCGGATCTAGAACGTGCATGCTATTGCAAGTGGTGTACCGAGAGATTTCGTCGAGAACACGGCTTTGAGCCCATACGCGAAGCAAACTGGGCTGACTCGCGATGGAGGACTCTGTGGAATTGGCGGTATAAAGTCGTTGTCGAAGCGCTACGAAAACTACGCGATGTAGCTAAGTCCTTGAAGAAGGATGCCGTGTTTATGTACAATAGCCACCCGGCTGGATGGGCAGGCAGGGCCAACCGCGTTGTTGAGCTTGCACGAGACATCATAGACGTTGTGTTTGCTGAGTGTAGTGAGTGTGATCACCAGCCTCCTGGGTTCATTACTGAGATGGCAAAGCTTAGCCGCGCTATGAGCGGAGGCAAGCCGGTTTGGATCTCGCGTAATAGTTTCCATATGTATCGCACACCAGTAGCAACAACCCCCCTAGCCATTAAGCAGGGTCTTCGAGAAGCCATAGTTGGTGGTGCCTCACCATGGGTACTGGTATTCAGCTCTATGCTCGAGATAGATCAAAGATTTGAGCATGCCGTAGCCGAGGTATTTGCTGAAGTTGAGAAACTGGAGCCGTACATTGATGGAGCTCAACCAATAAAATTCGCTGCGCTACTCTTCTCCAACAAAACAAACGATATGTATGGACGTAACGATGTGGCTAAGTATGTTGATGAGGTTCGAGGCTTTTATTACGCGGCTACTTACAGCCACATACCTATAGAGTACATAGCTGATACCGACTTAGAGAACGGTAGTATCAATGGGTTCCGCTTACTCATACTGGCCAACGCAGTGTGCATGGACGACTCTGCACTTAAGTCGATTACCAGATTCGTTGAGAGCGGTGGACGTATAGTAGCTACGTACCTAACTTCGTATATGGACTCAGAGGGAATTGAAAGATTTGAACTTGGTCTAGGCGATCTCCTAGAGATATCACTTAAGTCGATAATTCGTAGTGGCTGGCATTACATAGATATTGTTGATCAAGACCTCTATGAAAGAGTAGGCACACGCCATGTGCTAATCGGCGACATGAGTTATACCTATGCCAAGTCTAGCTATGTTGAAGACCTTGGCTCCATAGCGTTGGTAAGACCCAAGGAGGGAAGGGTAAAGGTATTGGCTAACGCTGCATTGGCGGAGGCATACGGCTACGAGTATACATTGAGACGTTCAGCTCCGTACAGAATAGCGTCAACGGATATCCCCTCCATTATTGAGAGTAGCGCAGGAATCTACGTAGCGTTCCAGCTAGGTAGAATGTTCTGGCGTACGGGTCTTCCGGAGTTTCTCGAGATAATCAGATTCGCTATCGAGAGGGCGGGCGGAGCACCCCCGATAACCATACATGCTCCAGAAACTGTTGAAGCAGGATTCTATACTAAGCGGGATCTAGTAATTGTGCACCTGCTTAACCATAGCTATAACCAGCGTATTCTTGCTCGAGGTATCGGAAAAACGAGACAGCCCTTACCTGGCTTCGGAAGCGATGAGGCTGTTCACCCGATTCGGGAAGTCGTACCAGTTCACAATATAGAGATCGTGCTTAACCTAGACATTATCGGAAAACACGAGGTCCTAAGAGCGTACTCACCACTCACAGACTCAGAGTTTGAAGTCGAAATACGCAATGGATATGCCTATGTGAGGGTCCCGCTATTAGAAGAATTCGAAAGCGTTGTAATAGAGCCTAAGTATTGATCGGCACGCGACCTCTTACATCATCTACTACATATCCTCAGCTGTCCGGCAGAGCCTCCTCATCTCCACATATTTTCAGTATTTTAGACATGTTATGAAGTTAACTATCTTGAGAATCGAAGACACAATAAAA
This sequence comes from Ignisphaera aggregans, assembly GCA_015662595.1. Taxonomy (GTDB): domain Archaea; phylum Thermoproteota; class Thermoprotei_A; order Sulfolobales; family Ignisphaeraceae; genus SZUA-1435. Next base: position 682 of record DQTV01000104.1, on the reverse strand, counting down.
ACGGCATGCCAAGACCCTTCTACTCAACTCAATCTAAGCTCAGTCCCTGAGCTTCTCAAAGCCCTACACATACTTATTACAGGGCGTACTTTGCGAGCTTGATTGCTTTCCACACCATACTATTTCTACATGGAAGACCAGATTACTTCAACTCCTCAAACTAGGTTCCTCTAAGTCTGTAAACCTCGTCATCAAACCCTATTCTCATCACCTCTCCAGAGTTTCTGGTTGTCTACGTGCTATACATAAAAATCGTCATGAACCCGACACCTCTTTTCCTTTGATTCAACATGTACCCTGTTCACAGGTGTTAGCACTCTGCTACCGTCTTTCCTCATAACATTTTCACTACAGAATTGAGTAGCTCGCTATTATTTGGCTTTATTTAATGAAAGTAGGTAGGCCTAGAAGCCTAGCTAACACTAGGTTAAATAGAATTCGTTGTGCTATCTCAACAGTGATAGTGTACATAAATTGAGGTTGTATGTCTCCAGCAATGTGTTAAGAGTGTTAACCGTATCCTCTAGACCTCGAAGCTGGTGCCTCCATATAGGTGTGCCAACAGATTCTGACCTACTCTTCTCAGTAGATTGACGTTGTCACTCCCTACCCATGCTTCAACTCCGCATTGTACACGAGGTCGAACTTCTCGCCTATGGATCCTAAACCCGGAAGTTGACCT
>DQTV01000064.1 GCA_015662595.1 Ignisphaera aggregans | reverse complement strand
TAGGGATTAGCATAGCAATGCTTTTAAGCTACTCACCACATGTCGTTAGCTGTGTTAGAGGCTATGAAGAAACTATACATCTTGATAGATCGTGACAGTAATCCAGAGCTGGCAGTAATTGAAACGACTCACGAAGCAAATGTGATAAGAATACCCGAGAACAGCAAGCTCAGGATATATGGAGCTAATGAAGTTAAGAGCGATAGTAAGACTATGGCTAGGATATTGATGCTGTTTGGTTCTAGAGCGCTTAACGAGGTTTTAGAAGACAGAGCTTTTTATGTAGAGATAGGGCTTAAGCAAAGTGAAGATAATTGTAGAAAGCTAAGATCGTGGATTAAAAGAGCTTTCATTAGCCTGTCATATCGAAGAATGCGGCAGTAGAAGCATACTCTCCTTTCTTACCAACTTCCTCACTTCGTGAGAAGAGCTCCGGTCGAATTTTTCTGAGTAAGGCCTTGATCTTCTTCAGAACCTCATCCTGATGTTCACGAGTCTTTCTACGCCATGCCTCCGGGTCGTCAAAGATTAGCGGAGCAATTACATGCTCAACAAATACCTCGGCTATTGGGCAGTTGTATAGACATAGCTTACAGCTTATGCAACGATCTTCAGAGTGGACATGGGGTGTTAACCTACCGTTCTCCACATGAACTCTAAACGCTCCCACAGGGCAATTAGCTTCACATGAACGGCATCCCACACAGTGAAGCCAGCGATAATACAGCTTGATTATGTCTACTAGCTTCTCGACATCGTAGTCATTAGTTTTGAACACCGTCATGCTATTCGACTCAATCACTACTTTAGCTGTGCCCCATTCCAGCACTGCCTTTGTGTTATTCATGAGCACTCTACTTGGCTTGACTATGCTGAGCTGACGATTTAAGAAGCGGAGATCAATGCTGTCACTGAACTCAACTCTTACAAAATCTTGCGTCTTCTCTACGCTTACTATCCTTGGTTCGACCATCAGACTGAACGTCTCATACCAATTGTCTATTCTGTCGACGACTTTGAGCTTCTTAGCCATTAACGTTCTGTACCTAGCTGGCGCATTCCAACGCCACAACGCATACTCAATCCATTCGCGAGGCTTATTTAGCCTCTTTGCCCAGTACTCAAGAGCTTCAAGCCATTTACTCCAGAGAGATGGGTGTGTTTCGGATACAAGCTGAAGTTCAGCCAGCGTAGATGCAGGGCACATGAAACAGCCTATGCGCTCGTAACCCATGTAGTAAAGCGGGTTCACGTACAGCTTCTTCTTATGTATGTACATCCACACTTCGAGTTGAGACCAGTAGTTTATCGGTGATATGTTGAGGAGTTGAGGAGCCCAACGAAGTCTCCACACACTTGGATTTCGTGCTCTATCTAAAGATTCGAATGCTCGCTGACCAACAATATTCAATGCCCCGTTACTCCATAGGGACTTGACTGTGCGTGCAAGCGGAGCTAGCTTACATACTTTGCAGCACCATCGATAATCACGACCTGGTATACCCAGCTTATAAACAGCGTGCCAGAAAATGTCTCCTGCAGAGGCTTCTACGAGTTCTAGGCCGAACTTATCGACGATTTTATAAACCGTGTCTACTGTTTCAGGAAGCTCTATACCGGTATTGTTGAACAGTACCTTGGGTTCGTATCCAAGGTCTAGAACAAGGCTTAGAGCAACAAGGCTATCCTTTCCACCACTAAATGAGGCTACTATTGGCTTTCTCACTTTCTCATACATTGTGGCGATGAGTTTCATCGACTTAGACTCCATGATCCTCATATGCTCTTCATGTGCTTTTATTACATCGTCAAATGTAGAAGGCTTAGAACCATACCTCTCAATGTCTGGCGAATCGTCACCCCACCAACTATGTACAATTACCTTATGTCTACTCTTGGCATAGCCTAAACCAACTATCTTCCCATTAGCTCTAACCAATAGGACTTGCTGACGTGGACGAAGCTCCTTGGACACTGATATCGTGTCCATGGGTATGTAGCGCTTCTTATCGACGACTATCTTCTCAACCAGATCCGGATACTTGTTTACGAGACGTAGTGCTCCAGCCTTTGATAGCCTAAACCTCCATCGACGTAGTAGAGGTTCGAAATAGAGTCTCCCTATCTGTACACCATCGCTAACGACTTCACGCATTTCATCAACATACGGTGCTTTATTTAAGATGAGCACAGATTTGCCTAAAAGAGTTTCAAGCCCTTTTTCCGTACCAAACTCATAGATGTACGCTGCTCTCAACGCTTTGTAATCACGTTCAAATGCTGGTCTTGCATCTCCAGGATCCGAAAGAGGTAATCTATACACCTCGCCTCCACACTTAGGACATCGACTAGTCAATACAGGTATATTGCAGTTTTCACACCAATACACCTTCTTGACTATCGGCCATACTATTCTTCTAGGCATACCTCTTCACACCATCAGAGAGAACTTGTGTACCGTATCTGATAAACCTGCATAGCGAAGCTCTATCGTATTCATCCGAACGCGTTGCAGCTCTCTATAACTCTGTACTCACCATACGCACAACTGTATTCTCCTCAAACGCATCAAATTAGCTATAGACCAGGGTCAGAAGGAGCCCAATATCTCTTCACCTATGCTATCCAGCGTCCGTACCCTCATCATCCCCAATATTATTTAATCCCGGAAAAGTATAGTGGGTACCTAAGATATGAGTACGAGTAGTGATTGGACTTATAGGTACTTTGTTGAGAAAGCCGAACTCTTTAGGGTAGTTATGGACTCTAAAGACATGGTGTTGAGAGGGCAGAGACTTGCTTCAGCTATAGCAAGCTATCTCCGTGAGTATGGTCTAGAGAAGGCGAGGATATTAGATGTGGGTTGTGGTACCGGCCGTATCGCCATACCTCTAGCCAAGCTAGGATTTGAAGTTGTGGGCATAGACATATCCCCACGATTTATCGAGATTGCTTCTCAGCGTGCTAAAGAGCATGGAGTAGAGGATAGGGCAAAATTCATTGTTTGTGATGCGCGAGTAATGAATCGCTGTCTTGCAGCGTTCCAACCTTTTGATGTTATTTTGTTTGTGTGGTCAACGGTACTAGGGTATTACGATGTAGAAACGGATATACAGGTACTGAGGGCTGCATCAGCAGTATCGTCGCCCAACGCACTCTTAATAATAGCTGATACAGCAAGCAAGGACTTTATCTCATTTCTAAGCAACTTTGTAGGAGGATTTAAATGGTATGTGGAGTATGATGAGCATGTAGTCATAGAAAGCCCGATCTATAACCCTACCACAGGCGAGCTACTCACAAAGCTTCTCTTCTATAAGAAGGAGAAGAATAGGGATCTAAAGTTCTTAGGTGAAGCGCACTTCAAGATAAGGCTCTATACGTTAGACGAACTCATTAGTATCGCTAAGCAGGCTGGATGGTGCTTTCAGGAAGCGTTGCGTAGCTTTTTGAATCGTGAACCTTATCGCACTCTAGGAGCGCTCAACGTCGTGTTAAGGAAATGTAGTGAGCGTTGAGAACTGAAAGTCCCTCACCTACTATAAGTCATGGTCATGTAGGTAATTACTAGGCTGAGCCCCTCGCCATAGTATAATACTAGAACGTTTATTCAGAATGCAAAACGTTATAGTATAACATGTACGCTATGCATAGCTACGCTATATAGCCCCTCATAGGAAGGTGCTATGTCTATAATGTAACTGTAACCTGGGCCTCCACCAAGGTGAGTAAGCGATGCTATACACCTCGTTAGCGTTGCTGCTCATCGCATTGTCGTTGCTGTGGTCCTCATGCTACCATGCAATTCTATACCTCCTAGGCAAAGATGATAGGCGTCAGTGTATCTCAATGAATGTGAGCGGTTTAACTAAGCGTATTAGCATTGTTATTCCAGCAAAGAACGAACCTATAGATGTGTTGCTACGTTCTATTAGAAGTATTGCTGGGTATAGCAAGTACTTGGAATCCGGTGTAGAGGTGATAGCTGTGCTTGATGACCCTATAGATAGGGTTCGAGAGATTGTTAAGACAGTAAGCTTTGAGACACGACATCGAAACATCGTGATTGTGGCTAGAAGCTTTGGAGCGCATGGAAGGAACGGGGCTATAGTCGATGGTATGAAGATGGCGCGTGGTGATAAGTTTTTGGTGATAGATGCTGACTGTATCGTAGACTCGAAAGTCCTTAACGATGCCCTAGCATGCGATGCAGTATGTGTATCTCCTTGGCGTTCCTATACTGTCTACTCAACGTTTGTAGAGGAGGCTATGGCATTCCTAACTAATTATGGTAGCTGGTTACTGTATGAGAAGAGGTACTCAGCTAACTTCTTCCTCTATCCTCTAGGAGCAGGTACGGTGATAGTGAGGGATCTAGCTAAACGAATTGGTTATTGGCCTAGGGACGCTATTCAGGATGATCTGAGATTAGGTACGATACTAGCCATGTTAGGGATAGAGCCTTTAATGCTGTGCTCTAAGGTAAAGGTGTCGGTACCTCCAACACTATCTGCCGTTAGGATTCAGCAATCACGGTGGGCATTCGGATCTGCCGACATACTTAGGCGTTTCGGCATTCTCATTCTGAAATCGCGTATACCAGCATTAAAAAGAGTGGAGGCTCTTATCTACATCATGCAGCCCCTAATGAGCATTCCTAGCGCCATCGGATTTATCTTGGGTATTGTAGCAGCTCTGACTGAGAGTCATGTTGCGCTGCTCGGTCATCCATATACACAGCTTAGCGTGTGTTTAATAGCGTTCTCAATGCTACTAGAGGGCTTGATAATTATGCGTTACGTTACTCATGAAAAGCTGGATAAGAGGTGGGCGGTTTTCCTGATGGGTAGAACGAGCGTAATAACCACCATAATGACGCCCATAGTGGCATTCTATACAATTCTAGGTTTGATAGGCCTTAGAATTCCATATAGAGTGACGCCCAAGAGTCTCGAGAAAAGGTCCATAGATATATCCATACCGATATTCTTCACTATAGCTTTACTAACCCTGATACCGAGCATCGTTAGTGAGAATCTATCAATGCTTTTTCTAGGACTCATCGAGCTAACGATAGCTATATACGCTCTAAAGAGGCTTACTTAGTGGGATGATGTTTGAGCCCCGCGATGCGGATGCGGATGACGATACCACGACCTCTGACCTGAGTAAGTACGAGAATTAGGAGGCTGCTTACGCTAGGTTTCTAAAGATTATCTGATCAGTCGGGTCCAACTCTTCACCTATCTGGTCACTGGCGGTCTCATCATCTAAACTTATAGCTGTTGCGATCGCCTATTAACTCTCGTTCTCCGAGCATCCTAAGGGTAGTGAGATGAGTACGTCGACGAGCTCAGCATGTATACCAGAAGAATTGCGTATTCGTGTACCTAGCTATGATGAGTTGAGGCGAAGAGTGTTAGAGTTGTTTGTTCAGAGTGTAGTTGTTCCACGTGGTATCAGGAAGCAGGGACGTGAGCGTGCTAGGGTATTTAGATACATGTTGAAATGTGAACGTGTATTCCAGTACCTAGCCTCGGAAATTAGCCGTATAGCGCGTTTACCTAAAACAGCCACTCTCCACCCATTCTATGCCGAGCTAATTACCTTAGCATCCGATGGTCGTTATGATACTGTGGTCGATAGAGCATCGAAGAGCGTTAAGATTCTGTCGAAGCTCTGGCGTGAATACCGTAGCAGGATACTCTCGGCGTATACGGGAGTAGAAGCAAAGGAGTTGGCACGTGAATTTGTAGGCCGAGCGCTTTCGGTTGCTAAGCGTGGTCTACGCGATATAGAGTACATGCGTAGGGCCATCCGTGTACTCAGAGAAACCCCCTGTATAGACGTTGAAGCTCCGACCATGATCATAGCCGGTATGCCTCAGGTAGGAAAATCAACTTTGGTAAGTAGAATATCTAGCGCTAAGCCTGAGGTTGCACCCTACCCATTCACAACAAAACACATCATACTAGGTCATGTTGAGTTAGGTCCGATAAAGATACAGGTAGTCGATACTCCAGGAATACTCGATAGACCAGTGGAGGAGATGAATGAGATTGAACGTAGAGCTGTAGCTGCGTTAAAGCATCTAAAAGCCATTACAGTATTCCTTCTAGATCCTTCAAGAGATTCGTACTATAGATTCGAACAGCAAGTATCAGTACTTAAAAGCGTTGCAGAGTTTGTAGGGAGGGATAAGCTTATTGTTGTATTTAATAAAATTGACAGAGTTGATGACTCTCGAAAAGCCGAATGCAGAAAGATCGTAGAAAGCGTCGGATTCAACGTAGATCTTGAAATAAGTGCCCTCCTAGGCTATGGTGTTGATAGAATGCTTCAGCTTGTGATAGAAAAGATAGAACGGTTATACAATGTAAAGCTCCCAAGGGTTTTATGAAGAGTGTTGTTTAGGATAGCGTATGGAGCTTCAGCTTGTAATCTCTTCCTCAGGTACTTCTTCAACCTCGATATGCACGGCCTCTTCCTCCTTTGCCTCCTCCACCTGAGCTTTGCTCTCACTTTCACTAGTTAGAGGAGCTTCAGCACCTCCCGTAGCTGAGGCGCTTTGAACCATGTCTAAGACCTTGGAATACACCCAGAACGCGTCAGCTATTGGAGGCAAGTTCTCTAGTACTGTTTCAAAGCCACATAGCGAGCACCTCACATAGGCAGTCTTTCTACTAGTCCACTTATCCTCCTTAACCTCGATGGATAGGGAGTGTGGATTTCCACAAACTGGGCATTGGCGCAGGCTTTCTCGCGCTCTAACCTTCCGTGCTTCTTGCATCATCTTCTTCATTATCTGCCATGTTTTACGCCACTTACTTCTACGACGTGCCACCGCGTATCCCTCTGTAGGTAAGGGTGAGCACCCTAATATAAATCGAAGCCGTCATGGAGTTGGGTATATCGATGCTCTAGGCCTAGAACATGTTTGATATGCCATAAATGTCTTCTCACCCCAATAATGAGCTAACGTGGGTATGGGGCTACTCAATACTGTGTCTACGAAGCTTCTCAACAATTTCATCAACATAGCTAGCGAGTGATAGAACTAAAGGTATGTGTTCGCGATCAGCGAGAACTATAGCAAGTGGGTCTACACTACGTTTAGGTCCATGTAGGATAACTACTGCAGGCTTGATTGGAGCTACACGAATTGCTATCATTGGTGAGCGCCCTCGCTCAACATTTGTGAACACTATAGCTCGTTCGCTAGTCAACCCCATCAGGTACCAGAAGTCGTATCCACTCATCGTAGTTATGGCTGCCAGGCTATCCACAATCGTATAGCCATAGATCGGCCTCTCCATAACCACACTATTCAGAACTACACCGTTTACTAGGTATACCAGTTCGTCTATGGATAGAGGCTTAGTGAACTCTCTCATGTCTATAATTGCCTGGCTAAAAGATAGTATCCCACCTGCCAACTTCTTTATTACCGGGTGTCCGCGGCCCTCATCGATCTTTATGAGCGCCTCAACAAACCTCTTAACAAATTTAACTCCAGGGCTTCGTTTACCCTTCTCATAGTCGCTTAGAACGCTTGGTGCTATCCCCATAGCCTTAGCTACTTCACTTTGCGAAACTCCGAAGATCTCTCTCCACTTTCGAAGCGCCGCTCCTGGATCATTTGACAGTGTTATATCTCCGGCAACACGTCGGGCTATAAGCTCAATAACGTAGCGCATTACTCGTCCCTTACCTATCAATGCATAGCATAGTAAGCGCTTATTAGTACCTCGAGGTCACTCTACGTTACGGGCCCGTCGTCTAGCATGGTAGGATGCGGGGTACGTCAACCCGGATCCGGGTTGACGCCCGACTCGGGACCTACGGTGGCGGAACTCCCCGTGGTCCCGGGTTCAAATCCCGGCGGGCCCATCAATACCACATCATCTCACTTCACAGTCACACGCTTACTAATGCTCTTCGTAAAACCGATGCTAGTTCAGCTACTGAGTAGTCTTGCTTGAGAACGCATATCGCTATTGATTGATGTCCACCAACTTCACTTACTATACCATCTTTCCACAGTTTCAGTGCTAAGCGGTAAGGTAGATCGTCACGTGATCTCAGTATTAGCAAAGGCGTACCACTTCTCTTGCTATAGCCAATGAGAGCTACTGGAGCCCGAAATATGCGATGAAGTGCTGAGGCTAAGGTAGTGAGCTTTACATTGCTCAGCTTCTTCCTCCTAACATCAACCAGCCTAAGATTGTACACCTTCAGAGCCTCTATCGCTAATTCGTTAGCTAGCGCCTTCACTTCATCCATGTGAGCCTTCCTATCCTTACCACCTACGATAGACTCTAAACTTTGCGAGAAGGGCATGGCTGTAAATGATATCGGTGAGCTTAACCACCTCACTAATCTTTCCCATAAAGTACGGTCTTTGGTTTGTGAGAGCGTTTGGGAGATGGCTACTACAAGCTTCAGTATATTTCGTTGTGTTGATGGTAGTGAGCTCTTAGCTCCACGCTCAATTGTTGACGCCGCTCTCATGAATACCTCCAGTCTCGGTGAAAGCCTGGCTCCGATGGACCTTAGCATGTGTGCTACTGTTAATGCTGTTGGAGCTCGTGTAACAATCAGTTCGTCAACCATGTTCTCGAGCTTATCCATGTGTATCATTGTCGAGATGTGGTGATCAACATATACTATGCTCTTAGATATCCTGCGAAGAATCTTCAATCCTCTGATTAGGTTGCGTGTATAGGGTATGTCAAGGACTACCACTACGTCATAGCTATCCCCCGATATCTCGTGAACTGCTTGAGAGAACGTATGTGCTGATGCAGGTAGTAAGCGAACACGACAACGTCTCTTTATAGGGTATACCCCTAGGAACTCCTGTGCATAAACAATTTCAGCCGCTGAAACAATGCCATCTACATCCCAGTCGCTTATCACCGCTACTTCATAGCTCAAGAGAGATCCCGCAATCATTACTTAACGGGTACCTTATCAACTCCTATACTCATCTACCATTTCGAGGAGCGGGAAGCTGATGTATGTAATCACGGAGTGCAGAGCGTCAGATCTGGAACTAATTGAGGATTCTATGGGGTGGTGGCATGGCTATTACGCTAAGGCTTGTTTTAGGGCTAACGTATGTAAGTGTATCTCTCTGAGCATAGATGGTGAGTGTGTTGGTGTAGGCCTTTACTACGTATTGAATACAAAACCAGTGATAGGGGTGGTCTACTACATAGCTGTAATACCTAGACTTCGCGGTCGAGGGCTTGGAAAGGTGTTATTGGCAAGCATTGAGCATCTTATGGAGGAAGAGAGGGTGGAGATGTCTATTGCGACATCAGCTCTCGACAATGAGAATGCGATTAGGCTATTCAAATCCATGGGCTATGCAATCCTGGAGTGGAGCGAGCTAGCAGAGCGCTTAGGCTACGATGTATACGAGCTTCTACTTAAGGCTACGTGTGGGTATGAGGACGATGTCGTGATGATCAAGAGCTTTAAGGGTGGTAGACTTGACAAGGTACTTACCGATCTTGTTAATAGCCGTAATATTCGTACAGCCAATAGAGTGTGGTACACGATATGCTATGAACCGTGGAGAAGAATTAGAATGTTATGATCTGCATTTAGCATCGAAATTAGCTAGATAAAGACCTCACGTCTTTTCTAGGTATGCGCTTACCATCGCCAATAACCCAGAACTCCCCATCCTCTCTACGCTCTAACTTGAACACCGGTACTTCATGCTTTATACGCTCAAGAAGCCATGCAAGGGTATCTATAGCTACGCCTCGGCTTTCCCCTACTACGGCGACTAGGAGGGTTATGTCTCCAGGTTTAGCAGCTCCCTTCCTATGTTTTACATGTACGGCTAGGACTCCTGGTCTCTTAGAAGCTTCGTAAGCTAACTGCCTTAGTTTCTGTGATCCGTACGGTTCATACACTTCGTACACTAACTCAATAACGTTTCTATTCTCTACAACACCCTTGACAAAACCTATGAATACAGCGAGCGCACCTGCACCCAAAGGCCCATACCTCACTGTAAGATCTTTGAGTAGCGATAGATCGAGATCTCCATCGAAGAACTCCGCAGAGATATCGCTACTCCCTCCCGAGGGAGGAGGTAGAATTGCAATCTCGCAATCCCTATCCAACGCATAGTCCAGGGGCTTAGCCTCACCATCAACGAGTACTATATACGGCATTCCACGCTGAATAGCTTCCATAACCCTTGGTGCTACACTCTCAATCAGCTCCCTAATGGTGAGAACTCTATCAATACACTTCTCCGTTACCTCATAGCCTGCTAGATCTCGATACATAGCCAAAAACCGCACTTTTACACATGGAATAGTCTCACCCTAAACCCGAATGCGAGGCGTAGATAAAGAGCGTTCTGTTGTCGATGGTTAGGCGGTGAGCTGAGAATCGTATAGCAGTGTAGTTAAAGCTGAGTTAGAGCTTGCTGGATATGTCTCTCAACAGGGGGTTCTTGGAAACGGTAGAAATTAGGGATGTGTCGTAAGATTGGTCGCGAACCTATTAACATTATGAGTGGTATAGGGTACTACGGTGTGAATGCATTGCTTAAGAAGGCGTTCTGTGAACTCTTCATAGCACGCTCAGCTTCATCGATACGGTTAGCAATAGCTATGGAGCTTGTCACAACCTTTGGCGTCTCCCAGTCGAAAGCCGCAAAATTAGCTGGGATACCCCAGCCTCTGCTAAACTATGTACTTCGTGGTAAGAGGAGTGTCTTTGGGCTTAACGAGATATACAAGAGTAAGGAGGCTGTTAACGTAATTCGCGAAGTTGCTAAGGAGTTGCTAAGCGGAAGAATTCTGTACCTATGCGATGTGTGTTTCAGACTTAGGCAACGTAAAGCACTTCTCGTAGATGAGAACCATACTGAAGAGGAATGTGTACAGATGTTAACGAACCTCGCACTTAAGGAGAGCATGCACGAGTGTATGCTGAGAGAGTACACTAAATGAAGTTCACGATTCGAATCTCGATATGAAGAAGCCTTCGCAGTTATCAATGTGTGGATAGGTTCTGTTGACGATGTGCCATATGGGGTATGTGCGATAACCTCGAGATGCTGGGATAGCTGCGTCGACCAACCTATGTCTCGAATCCATGCTTTGCACTTTCATCACTACCTCCTCACCTTCCTCAGGGAATAGTGAGCACGTAGCAAATACTACGATATCAGCATACCTGAGGGCATTCCTGAGCAACTCTACCTGGATGAGGCTCATCCTCTGAGGTATTCTATCGTTACGAAGAAGAATCTTTATAGCTGGGTCCTTTGGGATAGCCCCGCTGCTACTACATGGAGCATCAACCAATGCAGCATCGGCTTGTCGTGAAAACGCTACGGTACGACTATCAGTTAATACTATGTGCACTCTATCCATATCGACACCGTATTTCTTAAGCAGCTTCTTCATGTTCATGAGCCTCCTGATGGACAGATCCATTGCTATGATCCTAGCGCGGTTTTCAGTTAGTTGCATTATAAGCGAGGTTTTGATACCCGGTGCTGCAGCTACATCATAGATAAGCATTTGTGGTTCCGGTCGTAATGCCATTACTGTTAGAACGCTTGCTCTATCCTGTATCACTATGTATCCTTCACGAAATAGCCTCAGATTTCTAACGGGTTTACGACTTTTAACTACACGTAAAAGGAATGGTATGTACTTATCCTGTTCAACATAGACTTCCTCTCGCTCTAACTCCCTGATAGCTTTGTCTACATCGATTCGCAGCGTGTTTACCCTGATCCAGATGTTACGCTTATTCATAGCTCTAAGCATCATCTCTAGCTCTTCTCTACTCAATACCTTACTAAGCTTTTCATACATCCACTTGGGGTACGATAATCTAATCCAAGGCTCTTCTATGTCGGAGAGAACCTGTTCAAGATTGGGTAGGTCTCGTTTAATCGCTTTCTTAAGCTTCGAATCTACTGAATAACCAAGTTCGGGAAGCTTTAGGTATAGAAAAGCCCTAGCAAGCATCCTATACGAATAATTATCGCCACGAATCCTGCTAACAACGTGTTTTACCAGGTAGTAGTTGTTGATGAATGCGTGTGCAAGGGTATAGATATCCTCACGTGTGAATTCCTTAGTACTACACTTAACACGTCTACACGTCAATGTAAATGCGCGATCAACAGAGATTTTCTTTCTCTCAATCAGATATACAACATTTGCCAACACGTTAACTATAGCATCTATGTTCACGGCTTAGTACCTGGAACTACTCTACACTACTCCTCAGCGTTACGAGCTTATCAGTGCACCTAAATAATACGAGGTCTTCAGACATGGTCTGATGATCTACTCTAAGTACTTGTCGATCTCTTCACGCTGAGCAACAAGTTTTTCGTGTATCACTGTCGATATCGCTATTAGTGCTGATGCCAACGCGTAGTCTGTAGAGATCACGATGCCAGGTGCAACGTCTACGACATAGGATGCGTATCGGAATATCCCTGTTGGAACGCCTTCTCGAGCTCCAACCATGAGGTACACCTTCTTACCGCGTTTCACGCTATTGATTATCAGTTCCGCGACTTCGGTAGCTATCTTAGATATTGGCTCTCCTTCAGGCTCAAACACTATGAGGGGCTCCCCGATATGACTTCTAACGAACTGGTGCATATCCTGAAGAGATACCTGAACCTTGTGAACTTCCCGTCCATAGCTCCGTTTCTGAACCTCGTATCTAGATTCAATACCTTCGAAAACCCCGCGTAGAAAGTGGTATAGAGCGTTTGCATCTACACTACCTATAGGCGTTATCACAAGCTCACCAATTTCGTACGTCTGAACTTCCCTACCAATTCTGGTCCCCATCGTGTAGGATGCGTCTATGGGGCCAAGGTAAGGTTCGTGGCCAACAACAAATCTTCGAAATATCTTGTACATCGGGAATTTGTATGGTTTCATCTTTCGGTAGAACTCAGATCCCGGAACTATGCTTAGATACGCATAGTCATGAACTATTTGAACGACCACTACTTTATCTGGATTCTCTAGGTCTACCCTAGCTCCCGTAACTTCCTTCACTGCAGCTCCAACAGCTACATTCACGTCTATAGATGTAAATCCATGCTTTCCTCGACGTGTAGTTCGAACAGCAAAGCTTTCATTAGGTGCTATCCTGTTACGTACTAAGTTTTTGGATGCCTCAACAATGCTGGGTATATCAGCTCGTGTAACAGCTTCAACAACGAAGACCTTTTCAACCTCAGGTATTCGCCTCTTTATCTCTTCAGCAAAGCTATACTTATCCTTCACATTCGCTACCAGTACCATACCCATAAGGTTGAACGGTGCTGGATATACTTCAACCTCAGGACTAAGCTCCTTCACATAGGACGCTACCACGCGTTCCATGCCGAGACGGCACGTGAGGATTATGTCTACGTTGCTTAGCATGGTCATTGATGCGGGACCTCATCACGATTCAGTTCCGGGATGCCATATCATCCCATAACCGCTTCTCTAAACGCTCCCATAGTTAGTGCTAGTGTGTCGTCACTATTAGCTTATCGTGTTGATATTCTGAGGCGCATTGCGATTCTACTCAAAGCACTCAGTATAGAGCTGTATAAGCACTATGTATAGGTTCCTTCGATACATAACTGCTACATAAAGGAAATGAAATTGAGCAACAGTACTTTTTATCCGTATCATAGAGAACCTAAGTGCGAGGAGCGAGAGTGTCTATATGTCCGAATCGCTAGAAGAAGTATTTGAATTCACATCCTACATAGAGAAAGACTTAAAGGATACTAAACGTTTGATAGAGGAAAGTCTTTCTGAACTCGGTTTAAGAAACGATGTGATGTGTGTGGAAGAGGCAAACTATATTGAATGCATCTTAACTATACCCATGACTCGCACATCCGTAAAAACTGCGGAATATGATAAGCCTACATGCTACATACGCAACGATACTGTGTACACATCATATGTGTTCATTAACGCTAGCTATGACAACCTATCTCAAAAAACAAGATTGCGCCTCTATAGCTATGACTACAACGATGTTGTGAAGAAGATAGTTGAGGTGGTAGAGAAACACCTACACAATATCTAGATCATCATGCTTTGCTATGTCCACACAGACAAACTTTGGAACTGTTCGATGAAGAGGCTGGTAATAACGTCCTCAAAATCTGATGAGATGTAGAGAAATGGTTGTAGACTCTGTATTCGAGGCTACTAAGTCTAGGCTATACAGCTGTATAAAAGAGCTGAGAATAGATACCAACATTAAGGAGATCGCTGTAACGGATTCGAAGACTATAGTTATTGTGCTGAAGGAGCTTCCATACATAAGGCTTAGATACGTAGCTAGCAATATTAAGAAGTGTCTTGGCGGTATTGTTCATGCTAACGACATAAATCTATTGATAGAGGTAAAGGGTGTCAGATATCGTATTGAACAGCTAGTCAAACCATGTTCATTGTGTATACTGTACTCTTTCTGCAATATGCTCAGAAGACTAAGGAAATATTGTTAATAGAGTGTTACAAGTATACTCCTTCTTCCGGTTATACTAGTCCAGTATATGTGTCACGGCGGTAAGAGCGAGGACTCAATGTGGTTAGGACCCCGAGGTATAGAGGTCTATGGTAAAGACGTTTAAGGAGAGTATCTCGGGCCTAATAGTATCGATATCGATGTTGTTAGTAGGTAGCGCTGTGAAGAGCGCTAGTACTAAGTTAAGCAATCCAGGTAATGTCTTTGCATTGCTGGGCACGGTAATGGAATTCCTAGGTGTGGTGATACTTATGTTAGCTCTGGCACTTCTATCTCTATCCATAATAGATTCGATCACCACTAGCATACATGGGAGGAGAGGTATTCGGAATCGAAGTCGGTAGTTCTTGGGCTGGTTACCGGAAGCCTTTTTAGAATCGTCTAGTACAAAGTTATCGACATCGGCTTACACAATCCGCTACATCATGGCAACGGTGTTGTCTATCTATGTTTGAGCTATATTTCCGGTTTGGCTTAAAAGATATTGAGAAGGGTAGAAAGGTAGAAACGCGACGTCCATATACAGATACGAACATATTCTACTTTACGCGTATGGTGGGCCACATAGTTAAGGCTGTTGAAAGTGGTAAGCACACGTTTATACTCGTTACCGGGGTTAGGAGGCAGAAGTTGAGAGACATGAGTGACGAGGATGCTAGGCGTGAGGGCTTTCACAATCTAGAAGAGTTTATGAATGCCTGGAGGAAGATTTATGGAGGTTTAAACCTTGATGAGGATGTGGTTGTAATAGAGTTTGTACATTATGGGTGTTGGAGATTTCAAAAAGCGTCGCGTACTGTCGAGGTTGAAGGTGTTAGGCTGCCCCTATGTGCTACACCCCTTAAACAAAAGGCTATAGATTCAGACTGTGCATTTTGCTGGCTTGCACCTATAGAATGGTGTGGTACGTGTTCAAAAGCTCAGTTCGGTGACGACATGCTATACTGCAGAGCCTTCGGAGCAACGGTTGTTGAGCATGTACGTTTGCCACGATATGATGAGGTCAGGAAGCGTAGATGCGATCTCTATCTTCGTAGGGTTCCCCAAAACATAGTCAACGCTGTTAAAAAGTTAAAGAGCCTCGGTATTCACGAAGTTTCTTAGCTCGCGAACCACGGCTTCGAGATGTTCCCTACGTACGTGGGGCATGATCACGACGCGTATACCCTGCACTATACCACACCTATAGACGTAGAGACCCTTACTCCATAGGTACTCCAAAGCCTTCGACTCGCGCTCTGTAGGTATACATACAACAGGTGCAAGAGCTTCCCCAACGACATCAAATCCACTGCTCTTCACCTTCTCCACTAGGAACCTCGTGAGTTCGAAAAGCGATAGTGCTTGTCTGCGATAGCCATCCCAGCCCATATACATTAGCATAGCCCACGTAGCGGCTATGGAGCCAGCGCTACGCGTACCCAAGATCCCAATCTGATACCGAGCTGGCATATAGCGAGACTCGAAGTATAGAGGTGAGAACCACTGTTCATCTCTAACTACAAGCCCTCCTGCAGGGATAGGTACTAAACCGAGTTTGTGTGGATCCATAGTTGCACTAACAACGTTTTGAAACTTGAACACCTCTCCAAGCTTAGCATCGATGAATGGGATTACGAAGCCCCCAAGTGCCGCATCAACATGAATTACTACGCTACACTTCTTAGCTATATTACTTAGCTCTGCTACTCGATCCACACTGCCAGTGCCTGTGGTTCCCAGACTAGCAACTAGAATACCAGCACCATTTTCAACACACTTCTTCTCAAAGTCATCTGGATCTATACGGAAGTAGCTATCGTACTTAACCTCTATAGCTTCCAACTTTAGAAGCCTTATGGCTTTGAATAGCGAGTCGTGAGCTGTGCGCGCTATATACACCTTGGTATACCCATGTTCACGTGCAAGGTATAGCGCTGCGAGATTGGCTTCGCTACCGCCCGTAGTGATCATGCCTACACAGTTTTCACACCCCAGAATCTCACCTAGCATCTCCACAGCTTCCAGCTCTAGGTTACGCACCTCGCTATATAGAGCTACGTCGTTAGCATTGAATAGCTGGTACATACTATATACAAACTGTGCAAGAGGATGAGGAAACGTGGTCATAGAGCCCACGATGCCGTGTTCAAGGTGATTAGGTAGCCTCCGCATTATACTCATCAATCTATGTAAAACCTCATGCCAATCAATACCTTGTCGAGGAAGCTTACCCATGAGCTACACCACAGCCTCTAACCATATCACCTCCCTACAAGACAAACCTACGAGTATCTAGGTAGCTCGATACTCCTAAAGATCCTAGTTCTTCATAGTCTTCATATACTTATAGTAGCTGCGCAACCTGAGACTTAGCAGAGAGGTAAGGCATTCATGAAGCGAGAGTTTGAGCCACGGATTAAGGAGAAACGTTGGAGTATAGAGATAGAGAAGGAGCTTATAAAGAAGTGGGAGAGCGAGGGGCTTTTTAAATTCGTGTATGACCCTTCTAAGCAAACTCTGATAATAGATACGCCTCCACCTTACCTCTCTGGAAAGCCTCATGTAGGTCAAGCAGCTCACTACGTCCAGATAGACATGGTTGCACGCGCCTATAGGATGCTGGGTTACAATGTGTTGGTGCCATTCTATGGTGATAGAAATGGTCTTCCAGTCGAGGTGTACGTGGAACGTACATACAACATAAATCCCCACGAAATGGCGAAAACTCCAGAAGGCCGAGAGAAGTTTCTAGAGCTATGTAAGAAGTATCTTGACAAGGTTGAGGAAGAGTTCATAGCTATATGGCGTAGGCTTGGTTGTAGTTTTGAGTATTGGCGTGAGGGTACAGATAGTCCAGAGTATCGTAAGATAACGCAAGCAACTTTCATAGATCTATGGAGACGGGGGCTGATCTACGAAGCGGAGAGACCGGTCATGTGGTGTCCTAGATGTAAAACCGCTATTGCGGAGGCTGAGATCGAATACAAAGAGGAGATCCCCGAGCTATACTACATAAAGTTCAAGGTAAAGGATAGCGATGAGGAGATAGTCATCGCCACAACGCGCCCCGAGCTCTTAGCCGCATGTTTAGTTCTTGCGTACAATCCCGAGGACTCGCGATACAAGCATTTAAAGGGTAGAAAAGCGATTGTACCACTATACAACCACGAAGTCGAGATAATTGAGCATCCGGCTGTCGATATGGAGTTTGGAACAGGCATCATGATGTTCTGTAGCTATGGTGATCAGAGTGATGTACGTGTAATTAGGGAACTAGGCCTCGAACCTAGGGTTATTATAGATAAGGATGGTAGGATGAAACCTGAGGCAGGACCGATAGCAGGTCTAAGTGTTAAGGATGCTAGAAGGAAGATCGTAGAGCTGCTCAAAGATCGTGGCTACATAGTTAAGGTGGAGAAGATCAGTCGTAGAGTTCCAACATGTTGGCGTTGCGGTACTCCAGTGGAGTTTGTACATACACGCGAATACTTCCTGAAGCAATTAGAGTTTCGTGAAAAGCTTAAGGAGTTAGCTGAGCAGATGAAGTTCTACCCACCTGAGCATAAGAAGAAGCTTATCGACTGGATAGACTCTCTCGCCATGGATTGGCCTATATCTAGGTCTCGATACTATGCAACGGAAATCCCCGTATGGAGATGCAGTGTTTGTGGTGCTATTCTAGTTCCAGAACCTGGGAAATACTACCAGCCATGGAAAGAGCAAGCGCCATGGGAAAAGTGTCCGCAGTGTGGAGCCCCCAGAGATAAACTTGTTGGTGAGACGCGGGTGTTTGATACATGGTTCGACTCATCGATATCCGTACTATACGCTGCTGGCATAACGAAGTACCCCGACATCTTTAAGCTATACGTAGAGCGTAAGGCACTTGCTCTGAGACCACAAGGAATCGACATCATAAGAACGTGGCTCTACTACGCTCTACTAAGGATATACCTACTCTACAACAGGCCAGCCTTCGACATGGTCAGGCTAAACGGTATGGGTTTGGATGAGAAGGGCGAGGCTATGCATAAGAGTAAAGGAAATGTGATCTACCCAGAGGCATATATCGAGAAGTACGGTGCTGACGCATTTAGGTATTGGTCAGCTGCAGCTGCAAAGCTTGGTAGTGACTATCGGTTCTCTGAACAGATGCTTAGAACAGGGATGCTATTCGTAAACAAGCTCTGGAATATAGCTAGATTTGTATCGGCATTTCCGCAAGTGAGTGAAGTTCCGAAGTTAGTACCTACCGATCTAGCAATTCTTGGAGTACTTAACGATGTGCTTAGAAAAGTTCGTAAGATGTATAAGGAGCTCGATGTTTATGGTCCTGTACACGAGGTGTATCACTTCGTATGGGATGTATTTGCTGATCACTATATAGAGCTTGTTAAGAGTAGAGCCTACAATTTCTACAACGAGTTCACTGAGGAGGAACAGCGTAGTGCGTGGTATACACTGCATACGGTACTTCGCACGGTGCTACTGATGCTGGCTCCCATAATGCCGTTTATAACCGATTATCTCTGGCGTCAGCTCTACGGATCTTCATCAATACACCTAGAGCTTATCCCCGAACCCAATCCTGCTTGGGATACAGAATACGCTAAGATGTTTAGCAAGGTTATGGAGATAAACCACGGTATATGGAGCTATAAGAAGTCTAAGGGTATGAGACTAAGCGAGCCTCTAAACGCAATACTCTACGTACCGAAAGACATCGAAGTCTTTGCAAAAGATCTCAAGCATCTACATAAGGTTGCTGAGATAAGGGTAGGTGTGCCCAGTGTTAGTAATGCGATAGAGATAGCTAAGGATGTATATCTAGTGGTTCTCTAGAAAGCAAAGAATTAAACGGTGTTAACCCATAGTCAGGATGATTTGGGGTTAGGAAATGATTTTTCAGGTATCTGCAGACCTATCTATAGACCCAGCCTTCGGATTTGTTAAGGCGCTTAGGATCGTGAAGAGCTGTGAACCTAAAAATATTGTGAGCGATAGTGAGAGAATGACATTGCATCTGGACTTTGAAGGTGATGCAGAGCGAGCACTACAATGTATATCGCAGTTAAGGGGCTTAGCATCAATTGATGTTAGGCTAGTGATAAACATGTGTGTTGATGACCCGAGGAAGGTCTTCAAAATGGTTGGGATGACGGTAATCCCCTCAGCACTTTCAACACGTATACTTGCATACGCTCAGTACAGTGAAGGCGTTGTGTTTATAGAGAGAACATCTCGTCGCGACTTCTTCTTAGCAAGGTATGCGCGTGTTAAGAGGCTTCCACTACCCATACCACCGTCGATTTACACCGTGTACGGATATCTTCCCGAAGTCGTATCCTCAGCAAAGGTCTCGTACGAAGTACTTAGAACATTTGGAGAGGAGCTAGTAGCGAAACTTAGAGGTTTAGGGATAGAGGCTAAGGCATGTAGGGAAGCTGCTGAGGGCTGAACCTCAATACCTTATCTCATGCTCTAGGGATACTATGAGTTGGTCTGCAGGGCTCACGATATAGAACGATACTGAACTGGTAGTCTTCCTCTTAAGCACTATTATCGGTATGGCACCGGTCGCTATACCCTGCTTAGCCAAGACGTAGAGTATTCTAAGGAATGAATCGACATCACTTACCTCTATGCGTAGACATTGGGGACACGAGGGTCTTCCGTCGACTAAGGCTATCACATCAGCAACGCCCAGCTCTTCCTCTATACTCTTGATACCGCTTAACACACGCTCCTCTATAGTATCCGGTTTGAGTGCCATCCTTCCATCCCAGACCAAGACGTTTCTAAGGCTTGGAACTTCAGTAATATTTTAGATCTAGGCATGCTTTTATATGCTTTCTGGTGCGGCTCTATGGTTGTGGTTTCACCACAGCTCCTCACAAAGCATGTATCTTCATCACCTCTACTCTATCGAGCCTACAGAATTATTGAGGAGGATGAGGAGGTTAGTGAGCTGATTAAGATGAGCAACGTTATGGCGGTTACTAGGCTGAAATACAATGATCATGGTATTGTGCATGCTAGAATAGTTGCCGGTGTTGCGCTCGAACTGTTTGAGCTCTTGCTTAGGGCTGGACGTATACCCACAACGATTAGGGATGGTACAGTCAAAACGCTAGACGAAGCTAAACTGGTAATTCTCCTAGCAGCGTATCTCCATGATATTGGAAACGCTGTTCATAGGGCGTACCACGAGTACATAGGAGCGTTGCTAGCTAAGGACATCCTGAACAGGTTGCTACCCGATATCCTAGGCTTTGCAGGTAGACGTATGCTGTGTATAAGACAAGAGGTTATGCACATAATATTCGCAACTGAATACAATACCGAATGTCTAACGATGGAGTGTGGCACCGTTAAAATAGCTGACGGTCTCGACATGTCTGAGGGTAGAGCGAGAATCCCGTACCGCTTAGGAAAGCTGGATATGCATGCAGTATCAGCGCTTAGTATAAAGAAGGTCGAGATTGAGAATGGTGAAAGACCGATAAAGATAACCGTGTTTATGGACGATATGGCGGGTCTCTTCCAGATCGAGCAGGTGTTAATGCCAAAGATAAGAACGAGCGCTATCGACGATGCTATCGAGGTATACATATCCACAGCTGATAAGGTTGTTAAATACTATCCAAAAGAGTAGAGACTTAACCCTATCAATCTCGTGATCACTCTTCTCAAAGACTTCGCCTCGCTATCCAACTCACCATAGTTACGGTGTCCAGATAATTACCCCGAACCCAGGTTCTTAACGGTTCAACTAGCTTAAGATACGCGTTGTCAGCGACTAGCCCCTCTACACTCTCGTATGATTTGCGATAATATGATGTCCGCTATTCAGACTTTTGAGAATCCACCGTAATTGATGTTCAAGACATGGGTATGTGAAAAAAGATTGCGTAGGTGAGGGTATGTGATCGTGCTTACTTACCTCGAGAGGCAACACGTTCTAGGAATCTCCTCGCCTCTTCAGCTTCCTCCTTCGGAACCTCACGGTGGCAGAACCACCAGTCGTAACAAGTATATTTCTGAAGTCGCTCCTTAGCTTCGCTAACTGTTGTTGCGGGAGGCACTATAGCTCGTTCACCGATAAGTTCATTATTAGGCCAGTTAGCTGGTAATGCAACACCATACTTTGAGCTTACCTGAAGTGCTTTGACTAGCCTTAGTATCTCATCCATATTACGCCCAACTTCCTGAGGATAGTAGAGGACTGCTCTGATAATACCTTCAGGGTCGACGATGATGACGGCTCTAACGGTATGTGTAGCGGATTGAGCATGTAGCATTCCCAACTTTTGAGCAACCTCACCTTTGGGATCGGCAATTATTGGGAATGGTATTTCAATGCCTAGCTTCTCCTTTATCCATTCTACCCACTTTATATGACTAAACGTGCTATCTACACTGAGACCTATAAGCTCAGTGTTAAGCTTCTTGAAATCCTCATACCTCTTCGCAAACGCGACGAACTCAGTTGTACAAACGGGGGTGAAGTCGGCTGGATGGCTGAAGAGTACAAACCACTTACCCTTGAAATATTCAGGAAGCTTGATTTTTCCATGCGTAGTCATGACTTCAATCTCGGGAAACTTCTCACCGATGGACGGTGCATATATTGGCATATCTTCAGCACCTCTTTCAACTTCACCAATTAGATATATAAGGGTTTCCCTGAAGAGATGTTTATTGTGTCATTTAAACAGCCTTATATTGTCTAGGTTAGGGGGCGCAATGTTTATATCGAGCCGACCTAATGTGATTATAGGTGTTACGATGTCTAAGTATCTAGGCGATATGATATATTCAGAGGATAGAGTGCCCCCAAAGTATGCTTCAAAAGCTGCGAGTCACACGCCTAGAATTGATGCACCGGATAGGGTTAGGCCAGGAGAAGACTTTACTCTAAAGATAGTTGTTGGCCCTCATCCTAACACCGTAGATCATTCAATACGGTGGATCGATGTATTCCTATATGAGGAGGGTAGAGAGTTCAATCCTATACACATAGCCAGAATACTGCTTGAGGCTGGGTATACCCTGCCAGAGGTAACGTTGAAGATGAGGATACAGAAGAGAAGTGTTGTACATGCCGTTAGCTACTGTAATCTTCACGGCCTTTGGGAAGCACGAAAAGAGATAGATGTTGAGTAGCTGTGAGTTATGATGAGGTCTGCATTTAAGAAAAGAAAGCTGTTGCTTCGCTTACTGGTCAACAGATTCTATAATAGGTATAGGGCTCCAGAGGCAAGAGCAACGATATTGTGTATACGTAGGAATAGAGTTGTGATGCTCGTTACGGGAAGCTTTTGTAAAACGTGTGGGGTAGTGGACTGGATAGAGGATATAGCTTTCTCTCTCAAACCACATGGAATTAAACTCAAGCTTACAAACGTTCGAGAACTTGGACGTGATGCGATGCTAGCTGTGTTTAGATGGTGACTAGATTAAGAAATGGGTTGAGAGATAGTCCATAATAACTGAAACGCCTTTTCTAAGCTGTCAAAGAGCTCTGAATCGGATTCCTTATCTATTACAAGCATGAGCTCTATATTGTATTCAATTCCAGACTCCGTAAGGTTTAGAGACCCTACAATACATTGATTGTCAATAATGTAAATCTTTGCGTGAAGATTTTCTAGCAAACGAAGTTCAAGCCCTAAGGTACGCGCTTTCTCAATAACAACCCTATTCTCTATACATTTACGAATTAAGACCCTTACATCTAGTCCACGTCTCTTGTTAAGGGCTAGAAACTCTATGTATCGCTGTCCAATATAGGGGGTGCAGACCCATACTCTTTTACTAGCTTTATTCATAAGCTCTACAACTTCGCGTCCTGCTCTGAACCCTATTACGAGTTTGGGCATAGCCTGTCGGTACCTAATCTACAATACTATGTAGCGCAGTAATTTCATGATTAATGCTCTATGCAAACTAACTCGCTTTAAACACCCCAATCTTATACAGAGATGCGTCCTTTCGTGGGTAGCGACTATGGAGTTCCCGAGGTTGATAGATGTCAACGCTAGTTCAAAGCTCATTAGGACTAAGAAGAAGCTGCTTATTGTTGGGAGGTGTCTAGTTACTGAGCATCCGGAGGTGGTAGAGAGATTTAGGGACTATGCAATTGTTACCGCATGTCCTGAGGCTGAGCATGTTAATATGCTAGGCTTTAAGCTCTTTGGTATTGTTATACGTAATCAGCTAGATGAGATTGCCGTACTGACAACAGATGGTAGTATGCACTGTATACAGCTGCATTACATGGTTGAGGAGATAGCGCGGAGAATTGATTTTAGACGTAGACACTTTGTGTATGAGAATGCTGAGGTGATTGAAATACCGCCCGAGGTGGTGAAGATATCTAGGTATATGAGTAGAGTTGCCAAGCTTTACAGCACTGTGAAAAGCGGTGTCCATCGATGATGGTGTATCAAGACGTTGAATCCTATGAACAGTATTGAAGAGCCTTGAGTAGTGCTACACCCTCAGAGTAACTCTGATCAGGCATCGATGACCTTTTTGCCGGGTTCTCATCACAGGGGTCAAGTAGTCTATAGAGCTCGGAACTCTATAGAGTTTCTCGGGGTTAGGGATGGAGTTTGCTGTTATCGCTCAGACGTTAGAGGTCTTGGAGAAAACTAGCAGTAAGGTGCAGCAAGCAGCTACGCTAGCCATACTATTCAGGAAAACGCCGCCAGAGGTCATCGACAAGGTGGTCTACTTTATTCAGGGCATTCTCTGGCCTGAGTGGAAGGGTATGCCAGAGCTTGGACTGGGTGAGAAAGGTGTTCAGAAGGCTATTGCGCTAGCGACTTCGACTTCAGAGCTCGAGGTCGAGAAGCTCTATAAGACAATGGGTGACTATGGCAAGGTTGTTGAGAGGCTTAAACAAGGTAAAACCGCTAAGCCAGCTGGATTGCTTAGCTTTATGAAGAGTCCGAAGATCGCTACACAGCAAAAGCTAACAATAGAGGAGGTCTATAACACGCTTGTCAAGATAGCTATGGCTCAGGGAGAGGGTAGTCGCGATGCTAAGATAAAGCTGTTAACAGGTCTTCTAATGGAGGCAGATCCTCGAGAGGCTAAGTACATAGTCAGATTTGTTGAGGGTAGGCTAAGGCTTGGAGTTGGAGATGCGACAATTATGGACGCTCTTGCATCAGCTTTCAAGACCACTAGGGATGTTGTGGAGAGAGCTTACAACATACATCCAGATCTAGGTTACGTAGCTAAGCTCTTAGCTGAGCGGGGAGCTGATGCGCTTAAAGAGCTGAAACCTCAGCCCGGTATACCCATCAGACCCATGTTGGCTGAGCGTGCTAACGACCCTCGAGAAATCCTTGAGAAGGCTGGTACACCTGCACTAGCTGAGTTCAAATACGATGGTGAGCGCGCACAGATTCATAAGAAGGACGATAACGTATGGATCTTCTCAAGAAGGTTAGAGAACATAACTGAACGCTATCCAGACGTTGTAGAGATGGTTAAGAGGTACGTCAAGGCTAGAGAGGCCATAATCGAG
>DQTV01000048.1 GCA_015662595.1 Ignisphaera aggregans | reverse complement strand
ATATGAAGACGTTTCAGAAGATATAGAGCTAAAAAGAGAAGAAACAATAAAGAAAATACTAGAGGGCATCAGGTCAGCAGCTGAGGAGTCTAAGTACTCATTTATAGCTCTTGACAATCCCGATATTCCATTAGACTCAAACGTGACTAAGGAAGCAGCCTCAGATTTACCTGGAGGCTCTTAGAGGAGGCAGCTCATGGTAGGTTACCCTTCATGGTGGTGGCGCTAGACGAGTTTACCTATAAGAGATTTGAATACGAAAGGGAAGATTCGATGACGGAGATAATGCGGTACTTCGACATAGTGAAGCTTGTGTGGAACTCGGAAGACATAGAGAAAGCCGTTCGGGCGTGGATGGGACCGTTAACAAATACTAGCAGGGGTAAAGAGTTGCTGAAGGATGTTACAGTATTTACCCGTACCCCTGCAAGTGCTATAGCTTTATTTGATAAGGCTTTGACTGAGGACAGACCGGTTCTAGAGATCCTTACCGAGGGGTTAAGGTACGCTCTTGATGAGTACATCAAGCTTCTGTCCCAGAGAGGATATAAGCTATCCAAGGCTAAGAGCAAGAAGTGGACTGAGGTTTGGAGGATGATTATAAGCGATGAGAGGTATAGAGACTTAATAGCAGGGTTGATAAGAAGAGAAGGAGTAAAGGCTAGGGAATTGTCTGAAGCTTTGGGTACAGAATCGGATTGGCCTAAAATTGCCGCTGTTAAGTATCGTATCATTGAAAGGCCGGAGCCCTTAGTGTACAGGTTTACCGATGAGTTCTTGGCTGCTGCAGCAGGATACGCTGCAGAAACGCCGTCTGTGCCATCAGCGATACTAAAAAGCATGGCGAAGCTCTATGGTGAGATAGGTATTGAGAAAACATGAAATAGAATTGAAAAGCAGATGGACTATAAATCATTTATTTAAATCTATAAATCGTTAGCGTTTTTATCATAACCATATGTAGTGTATGCTGATCACAAGTCCTACCGTTCTTCAATGTTTAATGAATGAATTCTCTTTAAAGTAGGTGATAGCTCGAGTAGGTCTCTAAGGGTGGTGGGTATGTATGGAAGGATGAACTGAAGGATATCGCTTCCAAGCTTCAGCGTCTTCAACACCCTATCGTAGAGCTCCGATATGTCTGTACGTCTCCAGATAACGTTTATGAGAACATCCATCAGCTCGTTCGTAAGCATGGGGTTTCTTAGGTAGAGAAGGCGTAGTATCCTCACAACGTTTATGCATAGCGTAGTGTTCCTCATCCTACCCTCTATGTATATGTATAGAGCGTGGGAATGAGGTGTCCGCACACACTCTGATCCAACTCTCTGACAATCAAGCTCATCAAGAGGTATACGCTCATCTCTTAAATGCATCACAGTCTCCTTTCTATAGCTAAGCAAGAGATTGAAGCGTATTGAGAGGTAGTGGTAGATATCAAAAGCTATACTGCTTCCCAAACCCTCAAAGAAGTGCCAAAACCTCCTAATCTGATACTCACCATATCCTAAACGCCTTAGGAGAGGGGTTATGACGGAGGGAGGGTCAATACATTCAAGACCTAGCTCAACACATTTAGAATAGACCTCCCTCACGGAGTTGACGATGGCTTCGACAAACAGTGGAGGTAGGTGTTTTATCATCAGTTTCACGCAGTATAGCTATAGGTATCGAAGCTATTAAGGCACCCCCTCATAATCGAGAATTACCGTATTTACGGATTAGAAAGCTCGTGTAGAAACATGGTCAGCTCTACACAGCCTCGAGGTATCTCTTAAACGGTGGTTGTAAGCTAAGAGCTATTTGCCTCGTCCTCCTCATAGCAGTGTAGTGATGTGAGTTGAGCTGTGGTTGGGTACCCTATCGAGAGTTTGACACGGTGCTTATCGTAGATTTTGGTGGTCAGTATACGCATCTAATAGCTAGGAGGGTTAGAGAGCTTGGTGTCTATAGCGAGATCGTTAACTACCTCAACTTCGATAGGAGTGTTGTTGAGGAGGTCAGGCCTAGGGTGATAATCCTTTCTGGAGGTCCTAGCAGTGTTTATGAGGAGAACGCGCCTAGGGTAGATCCATGGATTCTCGATCTCGGTATACCGGTTCTAGGGATATGCTATGGCCATCAGCTTCTGGCGTCTATGGTTGGTGGTAGGGTTGAGCGTGGTGTTGGTGAGTATGGTAGGACTAGGATTAGGATTGTGGGTAGGGATCCCATATTCGATGGGTGGAGTGATGAGGAGTACGTGTGGATGAGCCATAGTGACTACGTTGCGTGGCTTCCAGAGGGTAGGGCGAAGGTACTTGCGATATCCCTCGATACGGGATACATAGCGGCTTTCAGACTTGTTGATAGACCTGTATACGGTGTTCAATTCCATCCAGAGGTTGCTCACACACCACGAGGTAGAAAGCTGTTAGAGAACCTGGTTATCAAAATCGGTGGTGCTAAGCCTAGGTGGAGAGTTGAGAATCTTGTTGATGCTATAGTACAGGAGATCAGGTCGAAGGTTGGTGAGCGAGAGAAGGTGTTATGCGCTGTTAGTGGAGGGATAGACTCTACAGTAACGGCTCTCCTCGTTAAGAAAGCTGTTGGTGATAGGCTTGTAGCTGTATTCGTTAACCACGGTCTTCTTAGAGAGGGTGAGGTTGAGGAGGTTCTATCCACTCTTAGAAAGCTTGGAATAGAGCCTATATACATCGATGCT
>DQTV01000114.1 GCA_015662595.1 Ignisphaera aggregans | reverse complement strand
TCTTCCACCGATAGTAGCTATACCAACTACCTGTGGAACAGGTAGTGAGGTAACGAGATACGCTGTTATAACAGATGATAGGGGGTTGAAGAAGCTGACTATCGTTGGCGATAGCATAGTTCCCAAGATCGCTGTTCTCGATCCGACAACGCTTAGACACCTCCCAAAGGAGCTCGTTGTGTGGACAGCTCTAGACGCTCTTTCACATGCTTTAGAAGCCTACGTATCTCGAAGAGCTACATCTCTAAGCGATACGCTAGCTCTTCAGGTAGTGAGGACTATCATTGAGAGCCTTGAGATGGGGGTGAGAGGCGATATGGCGGCACTTGAAGAGCTTCACATCGCGTCTATGATGGCTGGGCTGGCCATAAACATTACGGGTACGAACCTTGTTCACGCTATGGGCTACTACTTAACGACTAGGCTAGGAGTTCATCACGGACTGTCAAACGCTGTGGTCCTGCCCTTGGCTATGGAGGTTCTACTCAAAGCTTTACCTAGGGAGAAGCTTGTGAAGCTCTCCAGGGCTATGGGTATAGAGCTAGCTGAACCAAGCGCTTTAGCTCGAAGATTAGCTGAGTTCGAGTCTCGATTTGGAGTAGCTAGGAGCCTTAGAGAGCTGGGCTTTGATAAGAGTAGAGTTGATGAGTATGCAACTGATGTTTTGGAGTATCGAAGAAACATCGAGAACACCATAGTCGAGGTCTCTAGAGATATGGTGAAGAGCTTGATTGAGAAGCTGTACGAAGGGTGGTAACGAGAAAAATTGTATTGCGTTGCTACGGGGTTAGCTCACGGCTATAGCTCCTGTTGGACAAGCGTTCGCTGCTCCCTCAACAGCACTGCGAAGCTCTTCAGGTATCTCACCAACGCTCTCCTTCTCACTATCTACCTTTCGGTAAGGCTCTCTAACCCTGGACTTACCAGTTGATGGATCTAACTCAAACACCTCGCTCGCCATAGCCCAGCAAACACCACACGATATACATATCTGTTTATCCACTCTAACCCTAGCCATAGACAGCACCTATCAGAGAAACCTCCAGCTTGCTGTGATAATAGGTGTTTCCAGGGCTCTACCCTCATCAAAACTTATTATAGCGTTACCGTCTCTGACTAGGCTATAGCGAGGAAGGGTTATGGTCTTGCTAGAGGAGCTAGCCAAGTATACGCTGATGCTATTCGTAGTCCTCGATCCTCCTGGCAACGCTCCACTGTTCTACTACTTCACAAAGGATCTCGAGACTAAGGCTAGGATCAGAACGATAAGGACTAGCATAGTCATTGCATCGATTATACTCCTCCTCTTTGCTACATGTGGACAGGCTCTACTAAACTACTTCGGGATCACAGTCAACGACTTTAGAATCGCTGGCGGAATCGTGCTGTTCCTCTACTCAGTACTCGGTCTTCTCGGACATTCACTAGCTGAAGAGGTTAGAGAAGAGGATGTAGCTGTTGTACCTCTCGCTACACCACTACTAGCGGGTCCTGGAGCCATAACGGTCGTTATATACACTAGGTATGTAGCGGGGCTACTCATTACGCTGATCACGATAGCTATAAACATGGTCATAGCGTGGGTAATGCTTGAAAACGGTGAGCGACTTCTGAGACTGCTTGGGAGAAAGGGAAGTAGAATCCTCGAGAAGATCATGTCGATACTCTTAGCGGCCTACGCCGTGGCCATGATACGCGAGGGCATGACAGCAATCTTACGCGGGCTGTAGAGGTGAGTTGATGAGAATCCCCGCCGTATGGGAGCCGCCTCTCATCGAACCCCTTTCGGGGCTCTCAAGCGGCTCTAGAACAGCTCCTAGGGAGCTGAGCTAAAATACCCTAACCTTCTTAGCACATCGATAGTGGAAGACCTCGTGACAGACTTTTTTATCGCAGCTACGTACGTGGAGCACTGTACATTCGACAGGAGGTGTGAGGTAGAGCACGGTGATCATACACTCGTTGAGTATAGCGAGGCTGAGAAATCTCCTTAGGCTAGCATGTAGATACTACGGTGTTGCGTGTCTAGATAGCCTCAACCTCGATAGGAATCCCAACATCATCAACTTCACGGCTAGCTGGTTTGAGACGTGGGCTTTCATATGCGACGACATGGACTTTAGGGATGTTGCTGCCGATCCCAATACGGCTCTAAAGATCGTGGCTATGCATAGCGAGGTGTTTAAGCTTGCTAGGAACGGGATGTACATCTATACAGCTCTCGATAGGGAGAAGGTTCTGAAGGTAGCTAAGAAGCTCAAGCTTCTAAACGGGTATCGCAACCGCTTCATATTCAACCGCAGGTAGTATCGTAACGTAGATACTCTAATCCGCTCTGAAAACTGGGCATCCATCTACAAACGTGTACCTAACCTCTAGACTACTCTTCGACAGGATGACTATGTCTCCCCGAAATCCGGGTGCCAGCATACCTATACGCTCTCTAGCCACAGCATCCACACTCTGCGCAGGTACGTAGCTCGTCATTATGAGAGCGTCCTGAAGCCCTATACCGATCTCGATAGCGTTCCTTAGCGCTCTATCCATCGTTAGCGTGGTTCCAGCAAGCTTACCACTGCCGACGATGGTAGGCACACCATTCCTAACCTTTACCCTCTGCTTACCCAGGCTATACACACCGTCGGGAAGCTCGGTAGCGCTGATAGCATCCGTTATGAGAGCTACTCTCTGAGGCCCAGCGTACTCGATGGTGAACAACATCATCTCTGGAGATACGTGGATGAGGTCTGCGATAAGCTCGAGAACAACATTTCTACTCCTAAGTAGTGCCAAAGCTATGCCGGGTCTACGGTGGTGTAAAGGCGGCATAGCGTTGTATAGATGTGTAGCTTTCGAAGCTCCTAGAGCTATAGCCTCGATGGCAATCTCGTAGCTAGCTAGGCTATGACCTAGAGAGACGATGATTCCCCTCCTAACCAGGGTGGGTATGGCGTTGAGAACGTCGCCAACCTCGGGAGCTAAGGTTATCTCCCTCACATAGCCTCTAGAAGCCTCGATATACTCCATAACCTCGTCCATATCGAACTCCCTCACATACTCAACGCTGTGAGCACCAGCCATCTCGCGATTGATGTATGGACCCTCGAGATGTATACCCAGAATCCTTGCACCTAGCTCAGCGTGCCAACCCTCGATAGCTCTATAAACGTTTTCACACACCTTAACCAGGTCGCTATGAGGAAGCGAGACCGTCGTTGGAAGAATCGCCGTTACGCCATGCCTAGTAACCTCACGAGCCCACCTATGTAGATCACCACTACTAGCACAACAGGTATCGACGCCCCTATACCCATGGACATGGACATCGACAAACCCTGGAGCCGCTATATCGCCTCCAACATCGATCTTCTCACCAACAATCCTCGTCGGCAAACCCCAGCCAATATCCTTCACAACACCATTCTCAACAACTATGTACCCACGCTGAATCCTCTGAAGAGGGGTGTAGATATCGGCGTTAACAATAGTGACATCGCACATCAAACCACCATACTACTAACTAGCTCAGAGCTAAAACAAAGTCATTGTGGATACACTTCCTTAACCCCATTGAGGATTCTGAGGTCGTACCACTATAACATGTTGGGTATTGAGGTGGAGCGAGATAACGATGTCTAAGAAGTACTCTGGTTCCCTATTGAGATCCGCTTCGAATCAGTGATGTGGTGGCTAGATAGGTAAGGGAGAAGGTGGTGCGGCGGCCGGGATTTGAACCCGGGATCTCCGGCTCGGCAGGCCGGCGTCCTAGACCAGGCTAGACGACCGCCGCAGTCCGTTCCACAGACGGTATAGGCTTAGTGCTAGGTTTTAAGTCTTGTCAACATGCCCGGCGATCCATACCCTTAGTAGAGCTCGATCTCTATATCTATCCTCTGTCTCTTCTCCGGTACGTTCTTGAGGCTGTTTAAAAATCCCAGAACTATGTTTCTAAGCACGTTTCTAACGAATGGATTCATAGGTATCTCGACACCGTCTATCCTCAAACGGATTTCTGAACTTCGTGGACACCAACTAGATGTTCTACCCCTTAGAAACGCTTCTACAAACCCTCTACATGTTGAGTATCCACAGTATCCACAATCGGTTTTTGGTAGCTGTGAGATTATGTACTCCAAAGCTCTGTTAACCACTAACTGCGGTAGCTCATCACTATCTATACGATATGCTGGGTACCCACGAGATTTACACTCCTCAACAACTCTATCGCTAGCCGAGACCAG
>DQTV01000050.1 GCA_015662595.1 Ignisphaera aggregans | reverse complement strand
TTCTATCTTCGTTATATCTATTATTACTTCTTCCCGGGGTGAAGATCTTATCGAAATTACACGCAGTGAGTCACCAACGCATTCAAATAAAATTGTTGAGCCCGGAGGCTGCCAATTAAGAGGGTCGCGTTTCGTAGCTTCGTGTACAAGCAGTGTACCATCTGGCTTTACGATAAGCAATCTATCGGCTTCCTCAGCATAGGAAGCTGCACGGCCTGAATACTCTATGCTCATACGTCCGACTACTATGATCACCTTCACCTTACGGAACTCATTCAGTAGTTTAGCTAGGTCCTTGCAATTATCACTAGTAATATCATTGCATATCATCTTACACACCTTCATGCTTACTACAAGTGCTCTGAGGCCCTTCCCTACACATTGCATCTTTGATGGCATCTTCAACAGCGTTTCTAACGGTGTCTAAGTCCATCTCACCATATATCGTTAATGAGGCGGCCTCTCGATGTCCTCCATAAAATGCGTCATTTATGCGCTCACTTATAGCCCGACACAGTTCCAGAGCGAGACCTTCAGAAGACCTTACCGTTATAACGATCTTCTTCCCACTTTCACTACGAATGATTACGAGAGGCTTTCGATGTCTCTTCATATACTCTGAAGCTGCTATACCAAAAAGACCTGCATAGATAAGAGATTCTGCTGAAGTGAAGCTTACTATATCCCAGCCACAAATGCTTTTAGCACGTTTTTCAATGGTCTTTATTAGCATGGTAAGCAACCACTTAGCTCGATAAAACCTCTTTTCAAACTCTTTATCGTTCCAAAACTCTATCCCTTCTACAATACTCTTTACAGTATCGTAAAACATCTTACTATCCGTGGGATCTAGAGCTAAAACAAGCTTTATCTTATCAGCAATTATTTGAAGCTCATGCTCTTCATCTTCACCACCTTCACAAACATTCGCTATCCTAACTAGAAACTCCTCATAACTATTTAGATTCCTAATCACTTTAGTAAGTACCTGCGGTGTCGACTGTACAGAATCCCAGTATACTCGTACTTTGTTTAGCCCATTGATCTGCCCAAGCATTTTTACCGATGATGCATGGTGATCTATTAAGACAATGTTCGTGCGTATTTCGTCGATGAGCCTCCTTAACAACCTAACCATTTCAGCATTGAGAGCCAGGTCCACTATTACCAACTCGTCAATGCTACGTTCATGTTTCACGACAGACTCGATATCGTGTACCGCACGCCATGGTTGAGTGAAACGCAGAATAATGTTTTCCGGATAGTAGTCCCTAAGGAAATGCCTTATGTATAATCCCGCAGCTATAACACCATCACAGTCACCATGAAATACTACAACGGCTTTCATGATCTTTACACGCTCCTGCTACCCTGTCTTCCTCAATCAAAGTTCAGCTCTAAGCGTAACTATTTATTACCGCTATGTATAAGAGTATTTGTGCAGAGTAATGCTTTAGCGCAGGCATCTGGATATGTACCAGAAACTTAATAACTCATGCGTAGAAGGCTACTCCTTGCTAAAGCATGCCTATGACATTTTACGGAAGCAGAAATACCACATAATAGGAAGTCATAGTGCTGTAAAAAAGTGTTATTGGGTTCATAAAGCGCTCGTCGAGGGTAAGTTCTGCTACAAGGCTAAGTTCTATGGCATAGAGAGTCATAGATGCATACAGTTTTCACCAGCAATCCTTTGGTGCTGGAATTACTGTCTACATTGCTGGCGTTATAGACCGTACGATGGTACTCCCGCCAACACCCGCATTACCTTACCCCTACCATCTATTGACGATCCAAGGTTCATCGTCGAAATGGCGATAAAAGAACATCAACGCACAGTTAGCGGATACAAGATGTTCTCCTCAATCAACAAGAGAATGTACGAGGAGGCTAGAAACCCCAAGCATGTAGCTATAAGCTTAACGGGCGAAGCAACACTATATCCACGCTTAGACGAACTCATTTATGAATTCCATAGACGTGGCTTAACAACTTTCCTTGTAACGAGAGGTGTTAGACCTGAGATTCTTGCAAATCTACGTGAAGAGCCAACACAGCTTTACGTATCGATAGAGGCTTACAATGAAGAGCATTACCTCCGCTTCAACAATCCCATATCACCTCATCTTTGGAAGAAAACGATGGAAACTCTCGAAATGTTGCCGAGCTTTACATGCCCAACAGTAGTTAGGATAACCTTGATAAAGAGCTTCAATATGAATAATGAAGCGCTAAGACAATGGGCAGCAATATTAAAACGTGCACAACCAACGTTTATAGAGGTAAAAGCGTATATGCACATAGGGCGCTCAACAACGAGATTGACACGCAATGACATGCCTCTACATAGCGAGGTACGTGAGTGGGCAGAGAAGCTCGCTGAAAAGCTTGGCTATAACGTTGTCTCTGAAAGTAAGCCCAGTCGAGTGGTACTACTGTCACTACTCGACAAGCCTGCAATTCGTTATGGTAACCCACCCATCTCATGGCACGATCCCGATTACGGGGATGAGTTTTCGGGAGAGTATGGGAATCCCGAGGAGGCTATTTAACAACGCTATTCTAGAGCGGTGCTGCTAAGTATAAATAGAAGTTGTAACAATATATTGTTAAATATGGGAAGTTCAGTGTGAAAGATCTGAGCTCTATCACTATAACCGATCGCGGTGCTATACTTCTCGCACCGCACATATGTGTTGATGGTCATGATTTCCGCTGTCGCGTCAGGGTAGTCACACATATACACTCAGATCATTTAATGGATTTAGAGAAAAGCATAGCTACGTCAAACCTCATAATCGCAACACCTATAACAATGGACCTACTCGAAATATTAGGCTACAACATACCACAGCGTAAACGTGTAGCACTCAACTATAGGACCACACTATCGCTAGATAATTATAGGATAGAGCTTGTATATGCTCACCACATAGCCGGTACCGCACAAGTCGTTGTAGAGAATCCAAATATCGTTGCTGCATATACTAGCGATTTTAAGCAACCACAACAGCGAACACCTATACTAAGCGGTGTTGATGTGCTCGTAATAGATGCGACGTATGGAGATCCAAGATGTTCTCGTGAGGATGAAAAAGCCATTGTAGAGAGGCTTGTTAAACTAATTCAGCGATTGCTTGTGGAGAAGCCCGTCAATATCTACGCGTATTATGGTAAAGCACAAGAGATAATGCTCTTGCTAAGAGAGTATGGCATTGACGCACCTTTCATAGCCTCTCCTCGTCAATGGCAAGTGCTAAAGGTATTATCTAAGTACGGTATTAATGTTCGTGATGTATATCTCGACGGTACTAACGATGCAATAGAGATACAAAGGAGTGGATGGTACATAGCATTCTATCATCATACGAAATTCTATTCAATGAGAAATCATAAGCTAGCCCACCATATACTTCTAAGCGGATGGCTTTTCAACAAACCTGTAAGGAGACTCAACGAAAATTCTTGGATTGTAGGGTTTAGTGACCATGCTGACTTCGAAGAGCTTATTACGTATGTTGACGAAGCGAGACCAAGACTCTTAATAGTAGACGGGTTTAGGGGAGGTGTAACTGCATATCGTTTTGCAAGTCACGTTGAGAGATCCTTAGGCATAAGATCCCTTGTTAAACCATGACATAGCTGCATTCATCGACACTTCTTTAAGATGTAAGACCGCAATATCTATTTAGACTTATAAGAGAGAACTCTCACTGACTCCTGGCGTAATGTGTTACACATAGGTGCTGAATATGGAGTACGTGTATGCTGTACTCCTCCTTCATGCAGCTAAGCGAGATATAAACGAAGACAACCTTAGGAAAGTTCTTGAAGCTGCTGGTATCGCTGTTGACGAAGTAAGACTCAAAGCATTAGTAGCCGCAGTCAAGGAGATCAACATTGATGATGTTATAAGAGGTGCTACTGCAGCCCCAATAACTCCAGCAGTATCAACAGCCCCAACAGTTTCCCAGCCTAGTGCTCAGCCTGAGAAAGTTGAGGAGAAGAAAGAGGAGGAAAAGAAAGAGACTGTAAGCG
>DQTV01000120.1 GCA_015662595.1 Ignisphaera aggregans | reverse complement strand
TCTCAGCTACCAGAGCTCCAAGCGAATCCTGTTGATAGAGAGAGCTGCTCATCATGTTACCGACGACGATGGCCTGGGGTCTAGCTCCCTTCGTATCGTCGTATGCTCGAGCAGCGGCCTCAGCTACGAGCTCAGCAAACCCCTTATCGTAATGCCTATCCACTCTAACCATGCCGACGCCGACGACAAACACTTTAGGCATCGTGATTCGCCTGCGTCTAGGGTCTATGGACGCGATATTTAAGTTAACCGCCTAAAACTGGGTACAGCTATAGCCGAGAGGTTTGGATTCGACAATGCCTAGGTTTCCCTACGATCGTGCTAGACCAGGACAGCTCGAGATAGCTAAGGCTCTTCTGAAGGAGCTAGAGGGCGGGGCTGTAGCTGTCCTTGACGCACCTACGGGTTTTGGGAAGACCGCTGTAGCTCTCTACACCTCGCTAACACTGGTTGAGAAGGGTGTGTTTAGCCGCGTTATCTACGTTGTTAGAACTCGTAACGAGATTGATCCCGTAATGCGAGAGCTGAAGTCTATGAATACGGACTTCACAGTGCTTTACAGCGCTAGGAGGATGTGTCCACTAGCATCTCTACGCGGAGTCGATGTAGATCCATACACTTTCTGGTCTACATGCTCTTCGCTAAGGCTTAGAGGTCTGTGCCCATACTATGCTAGACTTGAGCGTGTAGATCGAGACTCTGTAGAGGCTGTACTACGCAGCTCTACAGATCATGTAAGTGCAGCTCAGAGAGTTGCTGATAGGCTCGGTGTATGTCCATTCTTTGCCTTCCTAAACCTAGTCGATAGTGCTAGCGTTGTTATCGCTACCTATCCATACGTATTCAAGAAGCGCGTAAGCAGCATCCTGATGGAGACGGTCGACACCAGCTCATCTCTGCTAATAGTTGATGAGGCTCATAGCCTAATAGACTTCGGTAACCTTGTAGGTGAGTCAATTCCTCTCGATACCATACCGAAAGCTCTTAACGAGCTAGAGAAGTTCTTTCCTCAGGATCCTAGAGCTCGAGAGGTTACACAGATCCTCAAGACAGTTCTAGGTACGGTGCCTCGCAATGCTGATCGCGGTCTTAGGTACATCGATATAGAGTCTATGCGAGACACAATTCGACAGATTGTTGAGGTTGCTAAGGAGCTTTCGATCGAGATGAGGTTGGCGATAGCTACTCGGATTAGTAAAAGTGTTGAGGATTCTATGACTGTAGAGACTAGGTTTCCACAGGTAGCCTCGTTTCTCGAAACCTTGGCTAGAGATGGTTTTGAACTCTATGTCTCTAGAGCTAGGGGTGGAATTGAGCTACACGCCCTTCCATCCAGTCCAGAACCGGTTAAGGAGATTCTAAACGCTTTCAAAGCTGTGTTGCTTATGTCGGGTACAGCACCTCCGAAGAGTGTTGTTGAGCGTATTGCTGGTTCTCAACGAGGTGTTAGCTATATCGATTCCGAGGACTATGGAGCTCCAAACTACGTGAGAAGCAACACCTGTGTAGTTCTGCTACGCGGTCTATCCTCTAGCTATAGGCTTAGAGATGAGCATGTGTATCGCCAGTACGCACAGCTCGTGGATAGGGTGTTTGCTGAGAGCCCGCCGGGTATAGTAATGGCTGTGTACCCAAGCTACGAGTTTATGCATAGTGTTCATAGGTATCTACGTAGCGAGCCTAAAGTTGTTGAGGATTCGGGTATGCCGGTAGCGAAGCTCTATGAAGCTCTTCATCGAGAGGAGAAGCTGTTGGTAAACGCTGTAGCTAGTGGAAAGCTTAGTGAGGGTATTGAGGTTCTTCACGGTGGTAGAAGCGCTATACACACAGTCATCGTTGCTGGGGTACCCTATCCCCAGCCTAACGACTATGTTAATAGGGTTGCAAAGTCTTTTTCTAGCGATGAGAATGAGTTCTATAGAGCTGTTGCAGCTATACGCACACTCCAAGCTGTTGGGAGAGCTGTTAGGTCTGAACACGACTACGCTCTGATTATCTTAGCTGATTCGAGGTTTGGGTCTTCAGAGCTTCTCAAAATGCTTAGACTTAGGATTAGGTTTGTAGCTAGGTCTCTAGAGAAGGTTGTGGAGATAGCGAGAGCTTTTTATGCTGAGCTACACAGGGTCAGGGGGTTGTAGGGTTGTCTAGACCTAGGTACATACTGCTGGTTCTCGATGGTGTTGCTGATAGTGTTCGCTATAGACCTACATCTCTTGAGCTAGCCAATACCCCTGGACTCGATAGTCTTGCGCATATGGCTGTGTGTGGTGGGTTCTACCCTATCGATAGCTCAACACCTCCAGAAAGCGATGCCGCTGTGTTCTCGATACTGGGGTACGACCCTCACAGGATCTCTGTTGGTAGAGGGCTTCTCGAAGCTCTTGGAGCTGGTCTAAGCATTAGAGAGGGGTTTGAGGTTGCTTTCAGAGCCAACTTCGCGACTGTAGACCCCGTTACTAAGCGTATAGTGGATAGGAGAGTTGGTAGGAGTCTTAGTAGTGAGGAGTCTAGAGAGCTTGCTAAAGCTGTTAACGGTATCGATCTAGGGCTT
>DQTV01000092.1 GCA_015662595.1 Ignisphaera aggregans | reverse complement strand
TCTAGAGCTATATCTCTATGGAGAGTCTAACCAGAGTACAACCCTAACGCTATACCTATACAACTGGGATAACAAGCAATTCGATCTGATATATAACGATACTGGAACAGTGTTCAATATCACGGGGCTTCGGCTAGGGTCGGAGTACATCAATGTTACTAATGGCAGTATTAGCGTGTTGCTAAACCTCTTCTCCGATAGTGTGTACGAGCTGGAGCTAGATGAGCTTAGGTTTATCGTTGCTGGGTGGTATCGAGGTGAGGCAGATAATGCTATTGTTATCGGTATCGGTGGTACACCCCTTGTAGAGATTCAGTGGATTGGTAGGGGGATGCAGCTCGTAGCTAACGTATCCTATCTATTCAACGGCTCTACAGATATAGTCTTCGACCCCTCAACATCCTATCTATACCTAGTCAACACATCGGGTATATACAGAGTAGATATGCTCACCGAGCTTGGTAAGGTGAAGAGCGAGCTTGTGGACACAACATGTAGGGCTCTCGGGCTTGGTGTAAGGATTGAGATCGTCAACACCTCTACCACGAGATACCTACTTGTAGTGAGGGGTGGGGAAAGCGATGAGTTCTGCCTAATCTCTTTACCAGGTGGAGAGGTTGTGTCGAGGGGTAGACTATCGGAGATCCTAGGTGGTGAGCTCACTACAACAAGCTATACGGTATCGGCTGTGGGTAGAGATGGTCTAGAAGCATACCTTACCATATTCAATAAGAGCTCTGGAAAGCCTATCATCATAAGCTATAGCGTTGAGACCAATACGTGGCAAGCTGTAAACAACCTCAGCGCTATCAACCTCGTTGGCATGGCTTATGGGGATGGGTATCTGTGGATCCTTGCTGAGGGTGGACCACTATACAGAGTTGACATATCTACAAAGGGTGTCGAGCCTATACGAAACCTGTTACTACCATTCTACCCCGCAGGGTATGGTGATAGGCTGGAGTACTTCAGCAACCTACTACTCTTCGTACGAGCAGCAAACACAACAGAGATCTGGGTACTACCAACAGGCTAGATGTGTGATGAAGGCGGGGGTCCCGCTATCATCCGCCCCGTTATGGGGTGTCTAGCGGGTCTAAGAAATAGCTGTGTATCCACAGCTATTAACGCTTGCGTACCCAGATCGCCAAACCCCGTACCCTAAGCATAGTACTCCCTATTCGTGAGCTCCATAGCGATTTCGCGCACCCTCTCGATGTCTCTAACTACCTCAGGATCCTGAACCTCTTGCTCTCTAACTCTATTGCTCTCTAAAACGAATTCAAAGAGCTTTGATGGGTACTGACTGTTTAGGATCTCCGTATTCGGTATCAGACAGTGACCACCTATATGCCCAGGGTAGTAGATAGGTCTATCGCCAAGAACTCGATGTACCTCAGCAAGGAACTGAGCAACCACAGCTATATCAGCACCGAACCTCTTAGCTATTCTATGAAGTTCCTGCCACGAAGC
Source organism: Ignisphaera aggregans (assembly GCA_015662595.1). Lineage (GTDB taxonomy): Archaea > Thermoproteota > Thermoprotei_A > Sulfolobales > Ignisphaeraceae > SZUA-1435. The sequence goes on along the minus strand of DQTV01000092.1, from coordinate 1,689 downwards.
TATCATCACAGCCCTATAAACCGTTTCCCACAGCTTCGCAAGTTCGAGAGACTCCGGCTCACATCTACACACATAGACCTTCATACCAGCTAGCTCAAGAACTCTCTTAGCCTCATCAACATAGTCTGGGGGTAGCGTAGCTATCCACTTGCTCCAGAACCTTAGATGCTCAACCATCTTCCTATGAATACCCCTAACGGGTGTGTAGACTGTTGGTCTACCAACTCTTTCAAAAACAGCTCTCGTAGTTCCTACAGCAACTGTTGAGTGTATATAGATAGCCTTAGCGTCGAGTCTACGTACATAGCTAACAACCGTATCTACAAAGGTCTTCGTATACGGAATAGCTATGTGTAGAGCATCAACAGGTTTAGGGATATCCTCTAGCCTATGGATAGACCTAGACTCATCAACATCGTATCCATAGACTTCAACACCGCTAGAGCTATAGAGCTTGTAGAGAGCAGAACCAACAACACCAAGACCTACGATAACCATCCTCATAATCGTAGCCCCAGAGCTTTTGTAGAGAACAGATTTTTATTCCTCCAATATCTCGATCCCTATACGTGGGATTCAACATGATTAGCTTCCTACAGACAGCTCTACACCTCATCAACTACCTGAGCTCGGTATCTATGGAGATCACAAACACCACGACGGTGAGGACCGTCACGACTACAGTTACGACAACCGTGATCACGCCCATAACCGTTACGTATACGAAGGTAGTTACGGTGCCTTGGGGTATCGACCCAGGTCTAGCAACAGCTATCGTAGCTATAGTTGGTGTAGCGACGTTGATTGCTGGGTATATAGCTGGATACAGGAGTTTTAGAGCTAGGGCTGCGATTAGCGCTAAGAAGTCTGGTAGATGATGATACTACCCGAGTCCGAAAGGTGATGAAGTCCGCATCGGCTGATCACATGAGCTTACTCGAAGAGGCCATACAGCTCGTTACCTCCATAGCTAGAGAGCACGGGATTACGGTTAAGGACTGTCTTATAGGGTTTCGCTACGCTATCACTATCGTTAGGGGTATCCACGGAGATGAAGCTGGTCTAGCCTATGTAGACCCCCTCGACGCATTTTCATCAGCACCGCTATACGAGTGTCCTAACCACGATACGGTCTCCGAACTCCTACTCTCTACAGATATGCTTGGAAAGATCCTCGGTCTATCCTATATAAACGCAGTTTCTCAATACATGTTGTGGAGGCTAGGATATATCGATAGGTTTAGCCTCATCGAGGGTAACCTAGCTAAGGTACTGAGAGATCTAGCCACAGATGTTGGGTGTAGGAAGGCTGTAGTTGTTGGCGGTATGGATCCCCTCGTCCGTATCCTGAAGGAGGTGTGTAGCGATGTTGTAGTTGTTGAGAGGTGTCCCCTACTAAGAGCTGGCGGTGCTGTGATCGATACTCTGATTCATAGAGCTGCTAAGGGATGCGATCTAGCTCTCGTAACGGGTGCCGCTATAGTTAATGAAACTCTGGAGAGCGTTCTCACGGCTGTTAGGGAGGCTAAGCTTAGGATAGTTGTTGGCCCCACAGCCGGTATATACCCAGAGCTTCTTCTCAACCGAGGTGTAGACTACGTAGCTAGCACCAGGGTTATAGACATAGAGAACGCTGTTAAGAGGATCAAGCTGGGTGGTGGACGTAGAGAGATAGCTGAGTTCTGTAGA
>DQTV01000045.1 GCA_015662595.1 Ignisphaera aggregans | reverse complement strand
GTATTTCGATGTTGTTTATTGTGTCTTCATGTTGACAGGATACTCACTGTTGTTATGGTTGTTGAACCTATTGTAGACAGCACTGTTTGTAAGTGTTCAAGCATTTCTAGCCAAGGTCAGATGCGTGACACTATGCAGAGCGTTCTATATAGCAATGCTCTATAGTGAATTGCTTTTACATTCTGAGTCTCTTTGCTAATATTAGAGTTTCAACTATCGTTTTTAAGGCTCTTTCCTCATCGACTATATGTATGCACACAAGGTTATTAGCATATCTCATTTCAATTAATGTCAGTGGATTTAGTGGCGGATCGGGAAGAAAATCGTAGGGCTTGGTACTTCCAAGGTAAACCCATTTAAGTTTACCATCTTTTCGAAAGATCTTATACCAATATCTTCCATAGTAGTAATAGGTTTTTGCTTTATTGCCATGCTGTTTGGTAACTATATGTAAAGGTTTGAGATATACTTTAAAAGTTGATATCTTTCTATTGTATTCGTAGAGTTTCAACTTGTAGATTTCGAGAAGTGCGTTAAGCAATTCAAATACACATTTTTGCGTATCACATAGTAATGGTACATACTGCATGGCTCTACTATCTGATTCCACTCTTTAACTTAATGAGTATTTAAGATGTGATATGCATACGTCAAGGGAACTTTGTAGGGTATACAGCTATGAGAAGCAATTGATCACCGTTGATAGTGCTTTAACAATACGAAATTAAAAGTCAAATCTGTAAGTATACAATGTTGTTAAGAGTATATTCATTTCTAAATAATTGAATTGTGATGATGTACTGATGCACTGTATGAAAAGGTCAACTTAATTATGATTTGATAAAAGTCTTCGTGGAGCCTAATACCCTATGAGCAGTAATTTAAGCTCGGTAAGTGGGTTTTGATATGGAATTAGCTCATCTTGAATTTATGCTTAAAATAATTAGCTTAGATGGGCATCAATAGAGAACGCATATTACTAAGTCTATGGAACGTTTCATTGAGTAACGTTTAGGCTGGTGTGATGTCGATGTAGGCAAGGACAAGGTAAACTCTATAATGATGTTAGCGTGCCTTTAGCAGTTTTGTTAGAGAATTCCATTATTAGGTTTAAGGTCTGCATAGGCATGATACTGTCAATGGTGTTCTGACTAACGTTGAGCCGTTAGCAGTACATCAATTAAAATTGTTAGCCTGAATTATTGCAGGGCTGGTACATATTCGTCTGTTTCAAGATGAGTTGTACATTACGATAATGCTGGTGACGTTCTATTACAATGCATTCAATTCGATTGTAAGCGTATTAAACTTGGGTTGTACAGTAAGCTTAAAACTATTGATATAGTAGTTAGGTTGAAGCCTAGGACCCTTATGATAGTCATTATAATGCTGATTGTGAGAAAGGGTGAGGGGATAGTCCCTGTAATCTCATCATGAGAGGTTACGGGTCATGAAGATCCTCATAGAGAATGCAACCATAGTCACCATGAATAGCCAAAAGCCTATCATTATGAATGGGTATATATACATAGACAAGGGTAAAGTAATAGCTGTTGGTGAAGGAGTACCACCACCGGAGCTGGAGTTAGCTGACTACGTAATTGAGGGTAGTGGGCGAGTAGTAATACCAGGATTTGTTATGGGGCTTGGAGACATTCTAATGTATGCATTTCGATATATTGTGAGAGAAGATGAAAATAAGTTACGTGAAATGTTGAGAGTACTAACAAAGGATGAAGTTGTCAGCATACTTGAGGTAGCACTAACAAGCTTAGCAATGCATGGTGTAACGTCTATTGTGAGTATGGTGATGGATTGCGAGGTTCTACCACTAATTGCTAGGGCTGTTTCAGAGACGTGGGTTCGTACAAGAAGCGTACTTAGAAACATTGATCCACAGGATTATGGTACCTTTGTACACTTAGCGTTACGGAATGTCACTGAACCAGATGCGGTGTCCAAGGAGATAGTCACGTTTGGGTACTACACCGAGTTGAGAAGGGATTTGAGTACCGTTAAGGGAGCTCTTGAGAGTATTGAGGGTACGATATACTTAACACTAGATCGATTAGAGCACATTCCTACACGAGTTCTTGAGAAAGCTGTATGTCTCAACTGTCCAGACACCGTTACACAAGTATTAACTCGCAATGCAATAGTAAACGACTTTAAACTGTGGAAAGCTGGTTGGGCGTTTGTATTTACTAAGGCTAAATACCTCAATCCGCGTATTTATCTTCACGAAGTTTCAAGGCACATTATCGAGGCGCATGATCGTTTAGCGTTGATAACCACCTGGAACTCGAAAAACTTGCGTCTGGGTATGGACACTATTGAAGTAGGCAAGTCTGCAGACATAGTCATTCTTAACTTTAGAGAGCCTCCCGGCGGCCCCCTTCCAGCCGATGTCTCTGGAATCGTGGAAGCAATAGCAGATGGCGATTATGTTGTCGAAACGGTGATTGTAGGTGGGGAGGTGGTTATAGACCGAGGCGAACCTTTAATGGTGGGAGCATCGTTATTCAAAAGGGTTGCTAAGATATGTGAGTCAATACGTCAAAAGTCTTAAGTTCTCAACTTATCGATGTACACATGGCTTAAAAATTAATGGGATTAGGAGAGGTCAGCTAATAGTCATCGGCTATCGCTTTTTAGAAGGTCTTTCGATAGCGACTACTCGTACTCCAACACCTAGGAGTTTCCTGAATACTGCGTCTAGGAACCTAACGTAGACTCCACGCTGACCAACCATTGCGCCTATTACGTCGTCGTACACTTTTATCTGGATGTTAGGCCCTGCGAAATCAACTTCCTCAATATGTTTCCAGATCCATGATGTTGGATGGACTGCGCGAACAAGATCCTTAAAGTCTAAGTTCAGCTCTACTCCACGCAATCGTTTTCCAAGCTCCTGTTCAGCTGCATTAATTCGTTCTCCGCCCCTACCAACAAGCCTACCTAAGTGACCTTGCTTGACCACGATGAGGGCGTCTGGGACGTGCTCTGATGAAATGTCGAAGTGCTGCTTGATTTGCGCGATATCAAGAACTGTTATCACGTCAGCGTCGGGAGACTTCGTCTTTACTACGTCATACACCTTCTTCTCTTCGTCACTTAGTGTACGAGATCTAAGTTTGTATTCAAGTAGTAGTCTAAGTCCTCTTCGTGCACCCTCTCTAACTATATCCCTTACACCTAGATCGACAACCTTGGATTTCTCTTCACTTAAAAGCACCTCTCTTATTAGAGCAGCTGGGTCATGCTCAACTTCACGAAGTGCTTGGAAAACCGGGTCTCCAGCTACGATGAGCCGGCTATTACGTCCGATCCTGACTACCGCTTCGATTATGCTCTCTGGCTTCATAAGCTGAATATCGTCTAGGAAAACTATTGAGTTGTCAAAGGTTCTACCTCTTAGATATCGTGCATCCGCAAATACTATCCTTCCCTCCTTGAGAAGCTCATCTATTTTTGACCACGGTATGAACTCTCCTACGACATCCTGTACATAGCTTCTGATAGTTTCGGTAAAAGCTTCGGGGGACTTAGTTATTGTTATCTCTTCTCCCGTAACTACGTCTACAACAGGCTTAATAATTATAAACCTACTATATTCGCCATTCATCACCGACTGTATGCCGTAAGCTAAACTGAAGAGGGATTTTCCAGTTCCTGTAGGTCCAAAGAATCCTAGAACTTCGTACTGCTTGCTCATTAATGCTCGATACATATCCTCCTGTCCAGGTGTTAAGGGCTTTATTTTCTCCCACACACCGCTCATAGCCATTACCCTACACGAGAATTGAAGTGCAGCTTTAATATTTTTCTATCGACAGTAGGTCAAGAACGTGTATCCATGCTATCTATCTGCGTGGTAGACTACAAAAGTAAGTTTTAAGGTTATTTAGTCTGCGCTTACCTTCTAAGAGGATCTCGTTGGCTATGGCTACGATGCGCGACAACGCTGAAGGTTCGACTACAAGTCCTTCTGAATCCATCAAAAGAAATGAAGTCCAAGTACCACTAATTATCTCAACAACGACACCAGCAGGATTTAGAGATATTATTCCACTATGCTTGAAACCCATCGATCGCACATTCTTGATGAGCTCCATAGCGGCTTCGAGACTGCGTGCTACAAAGTGTATGATTGGACCACTAGAGATGAGCCAATACCTGTTGAGCGGTCGTTGCGTATATATCAGCGACTCTATTTCATTTACCTCTATTGTTGTATGTTTTTTAAAGACTATGTAAGCTTCGTCTCGTAACCAGGGATACATCGCATCCAGTACTACTATCCTACCGCTACATGAACTCGTAGTGAAGTAGTTGTCTGTTTGAAATACGCACTCGATTAGATCCACAATATCAGTGTCGACGTACCCTATCTCAATATCACTTTTGAAACGTGCATAGGCTTCCTCACGCCACTTCCTCCATAACTCTACATTTACGAATTCGTGCATAGGCTTATCTACCGCATATCGATAGAGTCTTACGATGACTGAAACCTCCGGCGCTGAACATGGTGATGAGTCCTAGACCAGGAGGATAAAACCTGATCCAGAATCACGATGTGGACCTAAGTATCGTATTCAGCATTTCTTTGACTATTGACGCTACAACTCTCCCATCTGCACGACCGCGTAAGCGCGCCATAACCTTGCCCATAATGAAGGAGAATGCTCTCTCTCCACGTTGTGAAATCTCACTTCGATAAGTCTCAATAACTTCACGCACTACGTGCCGAATCTCACTCTCTGAAGCTTTGGTAAGCCCTAACTCCTTAATCATTGTTTCAGCATCTTTAAATCTTCTTCCTCGAGCCAATTCCTTAAGGCATATGAGAACAGCATCCTTTGGTAAGCCGTAACGAGAAAGCGCTTCAGCGAGTATCATGAACGATTCATCGTCTATTGAGTCTATATCTAGCCCTTCCTTTCGTAATTCGCCTGCAAGTGTAGTGAATATCGAAGCTGCAAGGGTAGGGTCAATACCGTATTTACTTACCATCGTCTCAAAGAGTTGCATGTAATCACTCGTGATTATCTGTTTTGCAAGGTCATAACTTAGTCCGTACTTTGAGATCAGTTCACGAATCTTCTCACTGGGATCCGGAGGTACGTAGCGCAAGGCTTCCTCTAACAACTTTTCGTCTATCCTTACGGGAGGAACATCTGTCTCAGGATACATCCTGGCAGCGCCTGGTTGAGGCCTTAGATAACGTGTTGTACCGTCGTCGTTTGCTGCCCTAGTTTCTTTAGGTATTCCATTGATAGCCATGGCTGCACGCCAACGAACAATTTCAAGCGCATATTTTGCTTTTGAGGGTTCGTCAGCTATGAGTACAAATGCGTCTTCATCGCTCGCACATAGCACCTCACGTAGTTTGCTGATGTATGGTTCGTCTATTCCATAATTTGGAAGCTCATCACTGTGTATTATCCCCTGAACCCCAGCCCACTGTTTAGCGTAGTCAGCAAGCTCTGTACCAAAGCGTCTTCCCGGCTGAAGTTCAACGCCTAGAAGGCCACTAAATTTGGGTAATTTAATGGCATAAATTCTTGCTCCACGCTTTACAGCGTTCTTAAGTAACTTACTAGGACACTCCTTAAGGATCTCAGTTACGTCAATAGGCTCTTGTTTAAGTACGTCATCTGCTTTTACGCCGCGTCTCTGTAGTTCATCTCTAATCATTAGGAGACCATATAATCGACGTACTTCATTCTCTATAACCTTGGGTATGAGCTCTAGCCTCTGAACTCCTTTAATTTCAACCTTTGGACTACCTCTTATAGATAAATTAATGTCCTGCCTCACTGTTCCAATACCGCGCTTAACCTTACCTGTTAACCGAAGCACCAACCCGATTTTTTCAGCTACGCGTTTAGCTTGCTGAGGACTCCTTATATCTGGAGCCGTAGATATTTCGATTAAGGGTATTCCTAACCTATCTAAGCTATAGACCACTAAACCATCACGTTCTTCAATTTTTCTTGCAGCATCCTCTTCCAAAGCTATCGTTTGAATCCTCACGGGTCCCTCCTCATCATCAATATAGCCATCTACAGCCACTATTGCCGTTCTCTGGAATCCTGTTGTATTCGAGCCGTCAATGACAATCTTCCTCATCACGTGTATCTCGTCGACTAGCCTCGCATGAAAGGCCTTAGCTATGGCGATAGCTACGGCTAGAGCCTCACGATTAAGCTCGTGAGGTGGCTCCTCATCTAGCTCGACAAGGCACGAAGCTGACGGAGGGGCAATGTATTCGAATACTCGCTTACGCTGTTCCTCGAAGGCTGCTGCCACATCAACTTCACCTAACTCACTTCGTGTAGCTCTAAGGTATCTCCTAAATCTGGGTGCCGCTGCTAGTTCACGTTCTGATACGAGCTTTGTTGGACAATTGCAAAATAATTTATGCTTAGTATCCAGCTGTCGATGAATTTCAAATCCAACCCTTAATTCAAGAGCTTTATAGTCTAAATTCTCCGGTATCCTTAAGGCACTTCTCATACCAAAGCGCCATACTAATGGTAGAGGCTCCGGGGCTTTAAGTCTAGTAATGGTATTGCCATACCCTAGATGCGCTTCAGTACAGCCTTTCCATGCTCAATAGGCAAATATCATAGCAACAAAGAAGTTGAGGTTTAGGTTGGCATCGTATTGTTCTAAAAGAACTGGATTGGTACTTATGCCTGACGTTTCCTTGGCACAGACGATGGCGGTACAACAGGTGGAACAGGCAGTCCTTGTGCCTTACGTTGCCTTATCCAATACTCACGTCTATTCCTAACTCTGGGAACAAGATTACGCTTGGGTTTTGGGGGTATCTTTGGAGTTTGGTTTCTAACCTTACCTGCTTTTGTTAGTGATCCGTGGGATGGCATGAATAGTCACCGGCTCTACACGACCTACTTCTATACTACTGCTTTTAAAGTTACTAGCCACCGTTGGTTAACGATGTTAATTAAGGGCTATATATTAGTTTTAAGAAGCTACTACGAGAAAGGTGTGACGTGATGAGTTCGAAGCTATATGTCGCTGATACATTTATAGGATCGTTTGCACTTGATGAGAGTGGTAAAATAATTGACTATGTGCTGTATCCCAAAGACATAGGTAAGATTGTTGAGGAGCTTGTCACATTAGAAAATGGAAGTCCAACAACAGCATTGCGAGAATTAGCAGCAAAACTTAGTGAAAAGTTTAAGCCTGAAGCTCATACCATAGTAATTGAGGATCCTGACATAGGTAAGGTATTCATAGAGAAGGGATATCAAATAGAGGTAGTGTCCGGTGCTGAGCCTATAGTTAAGCTTAGATCGCAGTTAGCGTCTATTGCTGTGGAGTTGAAATTTGTTGAGAATGAGGATGAGTACAACGAGTTCGTACATAAACTAAGTCTTGAGCTTACCAGGAGAAAACTGCGACGTTATGCTCAAAAGAGGGATCTGTTAGCAATCCAGGCAATTAGAGCTGTAGATGATATAGACAAGACGCTAAATCTGTTTGCTGCGAGGCTAAGGGAATGGTTTAGCATACACTTTCCAGAACTTGACGATATTGTTCGAGAACACCATGAGTATACCAAGATAGTCGCCTATGTAGGTCTGCGCGACTATATGGATGTTGAGACTCTGACTAAGCTTGGTATTCCAGAAGGGCGAGCTAAGCGAATAGCTGAAGTCGCTAAGAAGAGTATTGGTGCAGATCTTTCGGAGATGGATCTCAAAGTAATTCAGAAGGTTGCAAATATATGGCTAGATCTTTACTCGCTTAGACAAGAACTCACTAGCTACATATCACAGGTAATGAAGGAGGTAGCGCCCAACGTAACGGCGCTTGTTGGTCCATTGTTAGGTGCGAGGTTGTTAAGCTTAGCTGGAAGCCTAGAGGAGTTGGCAAGACTTCCAGCAAGCACCATACAGGTGCTTGGAGCTGAGAAAGCTCTATTTAGAGCCCTTAGAACTGGCGGTAAACCACCTAAACACGGTGTGATATTCCAATTCCCAGAGATCAGACGCTCCCCCAGATGGCAAAGAGGTAAGATTGCACGAGCATTAGCAACAAAGCTTGCGATAGCTGCTAGAGTCGACTACTTTACCGGTAGGTACATAGGTGATGAGTTGAAGAAGAGGCTTATGGAACGTATTGAAGAGATAAAGAAGCTCTATCCCAAACCTCCAAAGAGAGAGAAACGCGAAGAAAAGAAGGAGCGGAAACGTGGAAGAAAGCGTTGAGAATACTTAAGCTCTGAGTGTGCGGATTGTTATAGTAGTGGGTGAGGATATGTCTTCGGTAGTTAATGTCTATGAGCATCCAAAGTACAAAAATGTGTATGTAGTGGAACTAGATGATGGGAGTAGTAGATTAGCAACGAAGAATCTAGTTCCCGGGAAGAGGGTTTACGGCGAGCATTTATACAAATGGGAGGGAGTTGAATATAGAGAATGGAACGCTTACAGAAGTAAACTAGCGGCAGCTCTAATTAAAGGATTGAAGGAGCTGCCCATAACTGTGGGTCAGAAGATCTTGTACCTTGGAGCTGGTTCAGGGACTACCGTAAGTCATGTGTCTGATATAGTAGGCTTGAAAGGGCGCATCTACGCTGTAGAATTCGCACCACGTGTAATGAGAGAGCTTGTAGCAGTTGCAGATGACAGACCCAACGTAATACCTGTGTTAGGAGATGCTCGCATCCCGAAGAAGTATAGAAGTATAGTTGAAACAGTTGATGGAATATATGCAGACGTAGCTCAGCCAGAGCAAGCCGGACTAGTTGCAGACAATGCGGATATGTTCCTTAAAGATGGCGGATGGCTGTTGTTGGCGATTAAGGCACGAAGCATTGATGTTACGGCTGAGCCTAGTGAGGTATATAAACGTGAGATCGATACATTGAAGGAGAGGGGATTTGAGATAGTAGATGTAGTACATCTCGAGCCTTTTGATAGAGATCACGCGATGGTTTATGCCATATTCCATAGAAAGAGATGAGCTGACATTCCAACTACGACATAGCAATGTTAATGCCTAAGTTATTGCTTATGTAAATTTTTAAATGGAATCAAAATCTATTATTAAGTGTTGGAGTGCTTGATTCAGATCGAGCTGTGACGCCCAGGGATAATACAACAATGTTAGAGAGTGAAAGAGCTCGTATTAAACATGTGCTTGAACGCTTAGGTCTCCGAGACATTGTTAGCATAGAGTACCCCGAAGCTACACGAAGACCCTTAGATCTTGTTGCACGATATGAGGATGTGAATGTATTGATAAGAATTACAGATAGAGTTTCGTCAAGACGTAAGGACTTTGCAGAACTTAAACGTGCAACAGAGGTATTAGATACATCATCGCTTGTTATAGCTAAGTACCTTAATCGTGAAGAGCTGATCGATGGTATTCTCTATACCCGGGATAAAATAGGGATTGTATCTTACAAAACATTGTATAATTTAGTAAGAGGTTCTAAGGTTTGTATTTACGAAAGGAATGGTCTCTTCTACGTTAAGATAGATGGCATGAAATTGCGAGAGCTTAGAGAACGTCGTGGTTTAAGCCTTTCACAACTAGCTCAGAAGGTTGGTGTAAGCATAAAGGCCCTATACGAGTATGAACAAGGCAAAATCGACATGAGTGTAGAAGTTGCGGAACGTTTCCTTGAAGTTTTTGGTGAGGAGTTTGAATTAGTTCTAGAGGATGTCAATATATTTATTGAACGTATTGGTCGCAGTTCACGTACCGTATCTGCAAGTGAGCCGAGGGTTGTTGATCGGGATAACCATAAACATAAACTTGTAGTGGAGGCTATTAAGCATGGTCTTGAAGCCGAGGCTTTCGATTTGATGCCAAGCGATATCGTGTTGCGGTATGGCGATGCAAGATGGTTTCTTACACTAATAAGTGATGAGAACCTTCAATCCGTAGTAGTTAAGTGTCGTGAAACAGCAAAATTGGCTGAAGCCTTTAAAGGTCGTGCAATTGCAGTACTTGTGGATAATAAGGCTAGGGATAGAGCTGAGATACGCGATGAAATAGAAAAATATCTTGAACTTTATAACTACTCCGAGATAAACAACATAATTCGTGAGGTGCAAAATGCTCCAAAGAGGTAAGAGGAGATATTGATAGTGGCTTTAACTGGAAGACCAGGAGTCGGCAAAACTACTCTATTCTTTAGCGTGGTGGAAGAGCTTAAGAAGGAGGGGATAGCTATTTACGGCTTCTATTGTCCTGAGGTTAGAGTATCTGGACGTAGAGTAGGGTTTAAAATCGTAGACTTGAGAAGCGGCAGAAGTGCTTGGCTTGCAATAGTTCGCGAATTCATAGATCAGTGCGGAACCTCGATAAGTTTAACAAACAAGAGGATAGGCAGGTATATTGTTGTTGGAGATGCTGAGAGCGTAGGTATCGAAGCATTGAGAAAGCCACAATGTGAAAAAGCGCTTTTAGCAATAGATGAGATAGGCCCTATGGAGCTCTCACTTCCAAGACTTCGTCAGGGCATTATTGAGGCTCTTAAAAACGCTGATACAGCAATTATAGTAGTCCATAGAAACCTTAGCGATCAGGAAATTCTGAAGATATTACGTGAGAAACGTGCTGAGATGATAACAGTGACTGAGCAGAATAGAAGTTTCTTACGAGATGAAATAGTGAAGCTTCTACGTAAGGGCATGTAAATAACCGTTAGCGGGTTTGCGAGATATTGAGCTGTCCTGAAGGCTTCAAAGTTTGTCGTGAAGGTCGAGCTGTTTTGTGTCTACCTAATCCCGAACTCTATAAACGTGAGGATGGCGTTTATGAACCGGCTTGGGCTCCAGTTTTCTATAACCCGGTTATGGTTGAGAATCGTGATATCGCAATAGCGTTTCTGCGCTGGGCCTCGCAAAGCCGAACACTACGCTTGGTTGTAGATCCTTTAGCAAGCACTGGAGTACGAGGAATTCGTATAGCTTTGGAAGTTCCTCAGATATCAGAGGTCGTAATGGGCGATATTGATGAGTATGCAGTTAACATAATGAACATCAACATAAGGCTTAACAACGTTGAGTCAAAAGTAAAGGCTTTGCATGCAGATGCTAATGAGCTACTTTTCTCGCTATTTCGTCAAAAAGCTAAGATAGAATACATAGATATAGATCCTTTCGGAAGCCCAGCTCCCTTTGCATTTGCTGCGCTATATACTATCAGAAACGGAGGGTATATAGCATTTACAGCAACGGACCTCGCACCATTGGAAGGTAAATACCCCCAAAAACTATATAGAAGGTATGGTGTGATAGGGAGAAAGAATATAATATCGAAAGAGGTAGCCATACGTAACTTACTTGCGTTTCTAGCTCGCGAAGCAGCTAAGATAGATAAGGTAATAATTCCGCTAGTTGCCTACTACTCTCGCCATTACATTAGGGTATATCTTCGTATAGCTGAGGGTGGTCTTCGTGCTAATGAGCTGCTTTCTAAGTGTATAGGCTCTATCGTTATTTGCGACAGATGTGGATTTGTAGAATATTTCACCGCTATCGATATGCAAAGCGTCACTAAATGTCCTATCTGTGGCTCAGAACTCTCTCTAACTAGGTTTACATGGATTTGTAGCATTAGAGATAAGGAGGTGACGATGAAGGTATGCGATATCGTAAGCAGTGATGAGGTCTTTGCTGTAGAAACGAAGAAATTAGCTCTACGCTTAAGTCAAGAGGCTGAGGCAGAAGGTAAACTATATCGCGTTTCTGCGATAGCTCGGGCTTTACGGAGAAATATGCCGTCACCCGAGCGTGTTGTTTCATGTCTTAGAGAAGTAGGTTTTAGAGCAGCGCGAAGCCATGTCTATCCAGATGGTGTTGTTACTGAGGCACCTTATGGAGTCGTGAGGGAATGTGTTAACGTACTTAAACCCTAAGGCGTAGATCTTAGTAAACCCGTTGCTTTAGAAATCAAGAACTTTGTTAGTATTGAGCATCGTGAAGGTGAAGGGTATCCACCTTCGTTACAGCGTTCTAGCTCGCGACAAGCAAAACAGGGGATGTGGAGTACGGTGTCCAGCCTTATTGGTAATGCTAAGTTAGTGCTTAGAGATCGAGTCTCAGCCTTTGTTATAGCTTGTAGGAAGTACATGGAGCGATCATTGTTAGAAACCAACTGACGTTTAATCAATCCTTGTCGTGCAAGTTTTAACACAATTCGTGCTATTCGCTGAGGCTCTAGGTGTTTGAGTTCTGATAGCTCCTTTAGTTTAGTCTGAAATATCCCTCCATGGCGCTCAGTTTCACGTTTTATAACTTCGTACACTAGCTGCTCCTCTGGAGCTAGATTAAGATCGGTAGAGCCCATGTCGGCACACCTAGTTAGCTACAGTCTTCGCTACTTCCAATGTAAACTATTACGAGTAAGCTAATAAGGTGTGGTATTGAAAACGAGAAAACCTCCATAGGACTGAACATACGTAAGAATTTTTGAAGCTTAGACATTGATCTCGATATAAAGCTTGTCAACGATATCCCTATACCTATTCCTTATCGTAACTTCAGTCACACCAGCAGCTTTCGCTACATGCTTTTGGGTACGCTTTTCGTTTGTTATTATCGATGCGACGTATACAGCCGCGGCTGCAATACCTGCAGGATCTTTACCTTCCGTATATCCGCGTTTTTTCATGACGTCTATGATCATCGATGCAAGTAAATACACCTTCTGACTCAGTCCAAGATTAGAGATTATTGAGGGTAGGAACGCTCGAGGGTCAAGATATGCTTTTATATTCGGTATCTTCGCCCTGAAGTTCAGGTCGGAGAGTGCCTTCCAATACTCATCCTCGCTTATGCCGAACTTTGGTAACAGTTCTTTAGCGCGTATGGGAATCCCATGAATCTTAGCCGCATATATCACGGCGGCTAAAACGTATACCTTTAGCTTGCTATACCTGAGTGTGAGCGATCCAAACATGTGCTTAATTATTATTCCAGCTGTTTCCTTCACATGATCTGGCAGTCCTAGGATAGCACATAGCTGGTTCATATATGCAAGAGCTTCTACCAACCGTTTTTCATCCTTGTCAATTCTTATCTTGCGTTGAAGTTGACGTAATTTTACGTACTTTAACTTATCTCGGTAGTTCTTAACAGTAAGATCAATCTCCGTTATTAATCCAGAGTCGTGAACCGTATGGGTAAGAGCTCCAACATGAGCACGTCTCAACCATTCCTCTCCATTATAAGCTCGCCAATCAGGACCCAACTCAATCCAATGCTCGGTCAAGACTTCACCGGTGTCTACGCAGATGAGCTCTCCACGCTCTTTATCGAACACTACGTTGACACACTGTTCCGCCACATCTATCACCCTATCCACGTTTCTGTTTTCGTCGTGATCTCCTCTGTGTTTTCCCAGCCCTAGAATATCGATAGAAAAGTACTGTTGATGGTTTTACAAATGATAGTATGGAAAGCTTTGCAGGTTTAACAACAGCGTATGGCGATCCGACGGGTCCTATGATGTCAATTACATGTCCAATAAGCTCATTATTAGCGTCAACCACTTCGCATCTTAAAGGTGGAAGCTCTGTTGGGTTACTTAATCTAACGATTATTAATCTTGATGGAGTTACATGGATAACGGGACCCAAAGTCTTTAAGACCATGAGATCACCTATCGGCAACCACTATCTAATAGTATTCCTCACTGTGAGCAAATACATATAGGGTACATTGCCATGGGGTATAGTAAGAGCTTGTATGCCGACGTAGCATGTGAACTGCTTGCCCTTCATAGAGCAGTATGCTTACGTATATTAAATCTACATTTCATAATACGTAGCATATAAAACCATACATTAGCCTATTTAGCTCCACGTTTCTGACGTATCTCCTGCAACTTTTTTGCAAGTAGTTTGAGTAACGATGATTTTGAGGTATTACAACGTATATATACGCACCCTCTCGTTACAAACCAGCTTCTGGGATAGAGCTTACTGTCGTTAACTCTACACTCAAAACCTAGCTCTAAACATGCTAATTCAATCTCTTTGATGCTCGGTTTCGACACACATAGCTCTCGAGATACCTTTCTTCCATATTTTCGACTCAGATCACAATCAAAATATTGAGGCCAAACTACATATTCACGTTCACGAACCTCTTTACTCATGGTCTTAGCTATGTTAGCGTTTTAAAGTTGTCGCTTAAAACAAGTCGATCTACTCCTTAATTAGCACAGCGTTTATAACTCCGTCCTGACCTGGTCTCGATGTAACTATAGCTTTGCCTAACTCCGTCAATATTATCGAGCCCTTAACTATTATACCTCGCCGAGCGTATTCCGGATTAGCAGGTACTTGCAATACCTGAAGTATGCGCACCTTCTTTGCAACACCTTTCTCAGGATCTACTACATTTGCATACGCTGCGTACTTTAAACGAACTTTATAATTTCCTCCAAAAACTCTATCCAATTCTCTGACGTCTTTATCACTTACCTTCGTATCCGTGGGATAGCTACCCATCTCATACTTTCGCGGCTTTCTATGCGGTCTCTTCCTCCCCCCACTTATTTTCCTTAAGTCGTTTCCTTGATAAACGCCCATTCTCGCATCCTAACCCATAGAGGATATGGGCTTCACTTATAAATTTTCGCTATGTACATCGAAGCTTAGAGAGGTATTGGCGATGGAGAAACTATTAAACAAACTTGTAGACCTGATCTACGCTATTTCGCGCATAGATCTAGTCAAGAAAATAGTTACGCCAATAGTTAACCAGCTCTACAGAATCTATGAACGGTGGTTATACAATCAGATAAAGAATGGTCCTATGCCAAGACACGTAGCCATAATACCTGATGGCAATAGACGTTGGGCACGAAAACAGGGTCTGAATGTTACCGAAGGTCACGTCCATGGATATGAGAGACTGCGTGAGGTTATTCAGTGGCTTTTCGATTTGGGTGTGCGAGTAGTAACGGTTTATGCAATGTCGTATGAGAACTGTTTATATAGGTCCTTGGAAGAACGTGAAAATCTTTTCAAATTAGCATTGCGAGGCTTTAAAGAACTATTGAATTCGGATATGATATACAAGTATAGAATTCGCGTTAAGGTAATAGGAAAACTTGAACTTGTGCCTAAGGAGGTTAGAGACTACGCTACTATGCTTGAACAAATCACGTCTGGGTTTGATGAGAGATTTCTGAATATTGCTTTATGTTATGGTGGTCGTCAAGAAATTGTTGAAGCGATTAAGATGTTAGCAAACGACTTGATTAAAGGACGCATCTCTCCCGAAGCCATAGACGAATACTTAATATCGAGATACTTAAGCACCTCTCACCTTAGCGAACTGTCAGAACCAGACCTAGTCATTCGAACAGCTGGGGAGATGAGAATAAGTAACTTCTTGCTGTGGCAGATCGCTTATAGCGAGCTCTATTTTTGTGACGTTCTATGGCCTGAACTCCGTAAAATCGACTTGTTAAGAGCTATACGTGCATATCAGCGTCGTGAAAGAAGGTTTGGGAGATAGTAATCTAACCTTTGCGTACGACAGCTTCAGAAATGGCCGTCAGCACTATCATCGCTATTACGACCACTAATGAATTCGTAACCGCAAATATGCTCGCTTCAATACCCATTCGCATGATCAAGGCTATGTTCTGTATCAATACGTATGCTAAGAGAAGGTCCGTCAAGAAAGCTATTCTGAGTATGAGGTATCGATGTTGCTTCTCATAGAGTTCACGAAATAGTTTCACGATTATCGGTACTGCAATGGCTAAAAATGCTAAGTGTGACTGATCCTGTATGGCTATAGCAATCGCTTTAAAAGGTTGAAGCTCTTGACTTGTTGTCAAACTCATGATTTCCAGATATCCTAAGTATAGGGATAAGCTTAGCAAGAACACCGTTAGGCCAAGGACTAAGGGTTTGAAGGGCCGCTGAGTCAACTCTTTTACATATTCAAAGAGCCCAAAGCCTCTTACTATCATTAGCATGGATACAAAGATTAGCAGTGTGTACAGTGCTAGATGCGTTAGGTTAAAAAGCGATAGAATGGTGAAGATCAGTAATGCAAACCCTGGATATCCAAGCACAATGCGAGCATATTTGCTCTCACTCAGTATTTTGCGCCCGATCCTAAGTAGCGATGTATAGAAGGTTTCTATTGATCTGGGCTGCTCAACAACAACATTCTCGATCCCCACAATGTTGAAACGCTGTGCAATTAAAGGGATTGCATGTTCATCTTCTACGCTATCTAATACCACCAATACTCTATTCGCTCCTGTTCTACGCTTTATCTCATCTAAAGCATTCGAAAATTTTATAGACGCCATATATTTAGGCTCATTTCTTGCGCCAGTCGCAATAGCTATCTCTACATCGTTACCTTGGTCCCTTAGCGAGTTATACACCTTTATAGCATAGAAGAGGGCATTTAAATCCGAATCTGAAGGTTTACAAAGTGCAAATTTCATAGCTGTATCGATAACATGCTCAACGCCTACTACGGGCGTATTTATACCGCATAGACCAAGGTCGTCATCGAAATCCACGTATAGGATTAGGAGACGCTGTGCAGCTGTGTGATCATTCATGTTGTGAGACACCAAAGATGAAGTACAGATCTTCCATGGTGAGCCTCTCTCCGCGCTCCATTTTCTCAAGCGCACGTTTTTGTTTAGTTTTAATTATATGTGTTAACTTCTGCAACTCCATGCTCTCACTCATTCTCCTTAGCTGTGTCATTATACGATTATACTGCTGTTTTAGTTCAGCAATTCTAGTGTTTATCTCATGCAATGTCTGTTTAAGCTCGTCGCGATGTTTCTTAAGGTCTTGTAAGTTATTTACTAACGTCTCAAGCTGATTCTTAAGCTCTACACGCTTTTTTTGCAAGGACGCAATCTCTTTAAGAATCGCATCAATATCGCTAGAAATCTTAGAAAGTTCCTCCCTTACACTACCTATCCTGGCCAACAAGTTTTCGTATTCGCGTAGGTTTTCAGAGAGTTCCCTTTGTGAGTGTAAACATTGACGTAATTTGCGTTCCAGCGAGGCAATTTCGTTCACTATCTGCTTCTCCGTCTCTAAATCGAGATTCGGCGTTGTCATTAACTGCCATTCAAGCTCTTCTATTCTCTTTCGTAACTCATCAATATTAGCTGAGATCCTATGCCTTGCTTTTAACGATCGGTAAAGCTCCGATCTTCTTATACATAGCTGTTGTAATAGACTTTTTAACTCATTACGTTTAGCGCGTAGATCATTAACCTTACTGCGTAATGTGTTGAGGCGTTCCCTAAGATCTCGGAGCTCATTCCTTATGGCACGTATAGCTGCAATTCTTGAAGCTATAACGCTTCGAATATTCTGCAATTCTTCTAAGATTTTGCTCCTCTTTTCAAGCAGTGAAACAATCTCTTCGCGAATAGAGGTGAGCGTTGATTGAAGCTGTTCAATATCTGACATTGTAGCTTCACACGTATAAACCTCTATACCTCTCTGCTAAAGCTTTTCACTAGGCTCTTCTGTTAGATAGTCTTCGCCTCCAGCAAGAACGCGCTGAATTGCAGCATACAGCTCATCAAGACCAGTATTTGTTATTGCGGAGACAGGTATTAATTCAGATAGTAATGGCCGAATGAATGATTCTATGAGATATTCCACGTCTATATAGCTATGAAGGGCCCGGATATCATGTTTAAGTTCTTGAACAAAGAGTTCGGGGTTTTCGATCCAATTCCTAATCCTATCAATTGTTTCGGAAGGCAGGATATCAGCCTTGCTTAACACTGTTAGCTGAGGTATTCTATGATATAAGGCTGCAGATAAAGCCAGAAAGAACATTGATAGTAACGGCCCTGGTCTAGTAGCTAAATAACTGTCTATTAAAAATATTGCGACCGATTTAGAGCCCGATGTGAGGCCCGCTATTATGGTAGGTCCAGAAGCACGAAAAGCGAAGATCTCCATTTGGCCCGGAGTATCCACTATCACGTAGTTAGGTCTGTACTCTTCAATCTCATCTCTTATCTTGGGTATGTAGTTCACTGTAAGATCTACAGCCATTATTAACCCTCCGTTCGGACCCAGATTGTATTTTCTCATCACTTCAGTCACTGTTACATAATCACGGATATCGACATCTGGAGCGTAAGGTAACCATTCAGCAGCAGGGTCTAAGTTAACTGCAATAGCATCCATTCCGTGATCTCTTAACCATTCTACAAGCGCTGATGTAAGGTATGACTTCCCTGAACCTGCGGGACCCAATACAAATATGTAATACATTGGTTAGCTCACCGAATGACCTCTTCCAGTGGTATCCGTAGTTTATGTCGGGCTACACAAGTTAATACCTTTGAATGACAATATTTGCACGTGCCCTGCTCTCCAACATTTAATTTTATGACTGTATAGTTTCGCCGTACAACAATGGGTAGTCGACATTTATGACAGAGGACTGATGCAAGCTCTGATATGTATGACGAAGGGACATATATGTGGGTAAATTTTTCTCTAAATGTTGTAACAAGATGAAGTACTTGTTCTTCTGAAAGACGGGCAGAGGTTGGGACAAGGTTTATGGCTACAGAATTAAGTCCGTGTGTTGTAATGACGTTGATTATACGGGACATCATCTGATGAAGCTTAACCTGATCTTCAGCTAAAACTGCGAACTCAAAGATAAACTTTGAGCTTGAAAGCACATCCAGGTGATTGTTTAAGATTTCAACGTCATTAAGATCTATAATCTCTATTAGAAGAACTATGTATTGGATCTCCTGTAGAAACTTGTTATAGTAGTTCAGAAACTTAGGTAACATTCTTGCACATACTTTAACTCCGATGTTAACTCCGCTCAATGATTTGACTAGATGTGGAAAAGCGTTATAGAGATATGGTTCAGCACCGTGAAAGAATACTAGATCAGGTCTATACCTAGAGACTAAGGATGAAATCTCCTGAGAAGATAATCTAGTTATGCGCACACTTCGAGGATCTAAATTTGCGTCCCAGGGACATCGTTCAACATCGCATTTGCATAGACATCCAACGAAGTTTATAACAATGGCGAGGCCTCCTGGGCAGAAGAGGGATAGGGGTATACGGTCGCAAACGGTAGCGAGTACAGATGCGGGTGAGGGTTCGTTAGCTTCAATTTTGTGTAAATGTGGCATACCCTACTCATTCGTACTTATTGAGGACTTAGTATGTAAGCTTAATGATCTTGTAGTAGTAGCACTACAGGGTATAAGCCTTCAACTTTATGAAGTAAGATAGAGTAGGACTCGTTTTCGAGTGTTTTGAAGCTGGTGATGGATAGAATAACAATTTAATGGCTGGTGTATAACGTTTAGGGGGTCAAAGTTGAAGTTTTTAGCTCTAAGCGGAGTTGATCACGGTTTGGTGGCAAGTCTAGAGAAGAAAGGAATTGAACGTCTAGATATGGCTTACAAAGTATTCCCTGATGGGGAGCAATATCTGAGAATTCCTGAGTGTGAAGGTGCAGAAGTCATAGTGATACAGTCTTTGTACCCTGATCAAGATAGGAAGCTAGTAGAGCTTTATTTAGCACTAGAAGCGCTGCAAGGGAATGGAGCATCTGTGAAACAGGTTATACTTACCTATGTAGCTTATGCAAGGCAGGACAAGCGATTTTTAAAGGGAGAGCCCATCAGTGTGAAAGCACTCTATGAACCCCTAAAAGGTATTTTTGGAATTGATCGGCTTACCGTAGTTGATGTGCATAGTGAGGAACCCTTTAGACAACTAGGTTTTAAGTTAGAGAACATCATTCCGCATGGCTATCTAGCTCGTAAATGTGGACTTAGAATTGACTTTGTGTTAGCTCCGGATAAAGGTGCTCTCCATAGAGCGCAAAAGTTAGCAGAAGAGTTTAGAGTGGAATTCGACTATTTAGAGAAGTTCAGGGATAGGATAACAGGAGAGATAAGAGTTGATGAAAGGTACCTGGATGTGAAAAACAAGTCTGTGGTTATAGTAGACGATATCGTTAGTACGGGCAGTACCCTTGCAAAAGCTGTTGAAGCACTATATCGAGCCGGTGCTGCGAAGGTGTACGCAATTGTAAGCCATGCATTGTTGGTTGGTAAGGCAATCGAAATAATTGAGAGGTCCGGTATAGAGATGCTTATAACGGCTAACACAATCAAACACGTTAACCCACCAAAGTGGCTACACATTGTTGACATTGGAGAACTGTTAGCGAGCTATATTAAGAGGTAGTAGTGTGTAATGCTATTTGTAGCGAGGATTTCAAATGAGCATGCCTCTCTACCTCTATCCGAACTCAAAGCCGTCATAGACGCTGAGCCTATCAATATAAGGTTTGTAGATAGATTGGATGAATACGTGATTCTTGAAGGTGGTGTTGAAGACCTAAAGGTTCTGATGTCGCGATTAGCGTTAGTGAAGGAGTACGGACTGTTGATAAGCATGACCTCAGCAGACGATGTTGCGACAGTGAAGGAGTTTATACAGACGTATGATGGATGTGTAGATATTGAGTATCTTCGAGGGTTCAAAGCTCCATATGATGTATCAAGCTTGTTGAGGACCTCTAAACGTTGGGGTAAGCTTAAGGAATGCGATAAAGTATTGAAGTTAGTGTTTGTGGGAGGTATAGTGCTAATCTACGAGCTGATGGCTGAGAGACGCCTATCTGATTATAGTGATCGAGAGCCTCATAAACGTCCTGTATATCGTCCAGGAACGATGAAACCCCTTCTTGCACGAGTGTACGTCAACTTGGCTCGTCTAAGTAGTTTAAAACGGGAGTTATTGTTAGATCCCTTCTGTGGTGTCGCAGGATTCGCATTGGAAGCTTGTTCTATGGGGCTTCAATGCATATGTATTGACATAGATAGTAGGATGGTTCATGGAGCGAGTATAAACATTCGTAGTTACAGCTGTGAGTCTTTGGTTGAGATCGTTGAGGGTGATGCAGCGATGCTTTCCCTTAGGACTCTGGCCGTCGATGGTATCGCCACGGACCCGCCGTATGGAAGACAGAGTATACCTCAGGGCTACACGCTTTCAAAGTTGTTGATTAAGTTTATAGATAGAGCTCAAGAAACGCTAAAGCCAAAGCGTTATATGGTCTTTGCAGTGCCTTTAAATCTCGATGCACTGATTACAAATAAGCTTGAGAGAAGCGGGTTTGAAATTGTGGAGAAACATCTTGACTGGGTACATGGAGCTCTAACTAGAGTTATCTACGTGGTGCGATATGCGTGAGGAGGCCAGCTCTCGTTGTACTAGGCTCGGTTGCTTCGATACCAACACCTCATAGATATACACAATCCATCCTAATATTGGGTTTGAAAGACGTAGTTCTTGTTGACTGTGGTGAAGCAACACAAATACGACTCCAACAAGCTGGGATTGATGTAGTTAAATTGAGTGCTATTGCAATAACACATATTCATGGAGACCACGTTTTTGGACTATTTCCATTGCTTCAATCGTTTGCATTGCGTGTGAGGTCCCAGAATCTGAGGAAGAGTATCCGCATTCTAGCTCCCAGATCTCTATGTAATGTTCTCGAAGCATATGCACAGGTTGTTAGCACAGAAGTTGATCAGCATTTAATAACATGTAATTCCGTTGATAGCATTGGTAATAAGGGGTTTTTAGTCCTTGGCGATGAGTCTCTGGCGCTCATGCCGATCCGTGTTCAGCATGGAGATGTGGAGTCGTATGGGTATGTTATAAAGCTAGCAAGGAGGCCTAAAAAATCAGAGCCACTGCACATCTTCATCTCCGGAAATGGTACCTGTGATGATCAATGTAGACGGTTGTTGAAGAGTATAGGGGTCGACATCATAGTGCACGAGGCTACATTTACTAAATTTGAGGAGTTGCGCGCACGAATTACCGGGCATGCAACATGCGTTGATGCAGCTCAGCTTGCTTCAGAACTCGGATCAAAGCTACTCATACTAACGCACTTTAGTTCTAGATATAACGACAAAGACTTAATCGACTGTTTAGAACAGGCGAGAACTGTATTCAGCGGACAGATAGTTTTAGCGAGGGACCTCATGTACATACCCTTAGCTATGGTTTGAATTACTACTCAAACTCTAAGTCTCGATGCTGTTGTGTTGTTGTATTACTGTAGTGTCGATGTATAGCCGTTAAAGCCTATACATCTTTAGGTGCTTCACGCTCCCAAAGGGGTTTACCATGAGCAGTACGCGGTGCCAACCAGTCTATTATCTCATCAAGCTTCTCGCTCGATATAGTAACTGTAATGGCACCTAATTGACTTTCTGATTCGTGATCTACAAAACTCACAACGCCTTGATAAGCAGCCTGTTTATTTAATTGCAAGGTTAAAACACCGTTTCTCGCGTTTCTTAACATTATGTTCCTTGCAGTGTCTAGGATGCGCTGTTTTCTAAAGAGTTCATATAATTTGAGCAGCGCTGATATATCGTTGCTTTCGGCAATTGCTATCTTAAAGCCTCGGCCTGCATCCACTATCCTAATACTATTGGTAGAGATGATGTTCTTCAATGCTTTCAATACCTTATTTTCATCTTCAGTAGGTCGTATCTCTACCTCAGCTCTTATGTACACCACTGTCTTAACACCTGGCGAAGTATGTTTCTAACGGTGCTTATGAACTCTTCTAATTTACCTTCATTGACCACCATAATGTCTGCTAAAGCAATAACGTTTCCCAAACCCCATGCTAACTCTTTCATATCACGTTTACGAAATTCATCCCAGCTTTTAGGGTCGTCTGGTCTTCCACGCTTTATCAATCTCTCAAATCTTGTTCTCGGAGAAGCGTGTATGGCAAGGATCATCACCTCACAGTCCAGATTCTGTTTAAAATACTCAACCTCTTCTATACTACGTACTCCGTCAACTATGATGATGCACGTAGAGATGTCACGCAACTTCTTCAAAGTCAGTAAAGCTATAGCGTGCGGACCGTAGACTCGTCTTAACTCGTCGGCTACGCGAAGCATATTAGCCATTGAAGGCTCTAAACCTCGTCGTTCCGTCTCTTCCCTTACGATATCCCCCATGCTCACTACAGGAATCCCCATATCCTTTGCTAACGAACTCACCACGCTCTTTCCAGCCCCTGGCATACCCGCTAGCAGTATGACCAGCTTAGCCATGGACCAACCCATAGCTATAGAGTACTGGAGTTTGCGTTTAAACGTATTTAATATAGTCAACGACTCAATACTTATGGGGTTACAAATGGAGTTCAGGGTGAAGGATCTTAGTCTAGCTCCCCAGGGTCGTAAACAGATAGAATGGGCTCGACGTAACATGCCAGTTCTTGACTTAATAAGGCGTGAATTTGAGAAATCAAAGCCGTTAAAGGGTGTTAGAATAGCAGCAGTGCTACATGTAACAAAAGAAACTGCTGTACTTGTTGAAACGCTTAAGGCAGGAGGAGCTGAAGTATGGCTAGCTGCTAGCAATCCATTATCTACGCAAGATGATGTGGCGGCAGCATTAGCTGAGGAAGGCATCAACGTATTTGCATGGCGTGGAGAAACAACGGATGAGTACTTTTGGGCTATAGGTAAAGTAGCCTCCTCGGAACCAAATGTTGTGATTGATGACGGAGGAGATCTGCATGCCTATCTACATGAGAAACTGCCTAACATCGCGGAAAGAGTTTGGGGTGGAACCGAGGAGACGACGACTGGAGTAATAAGATTGAAGGCTATGGAGAGAAGCGGCGTGCTGAAATATCCTGTAATAGCGGTAAACAATGCTTTAACAAAATACCTCTTTGACAATAGGTATGGAACTGGACAGAGTACAATAGACGGTATTCTAAGGGCTACGAATACACTCTTAGCTGGTAAGGTTGTCGTTGTTGCAGGCTATGGCTGGGTTGGTCGCGGGATAGCGATGAGGGCTCGTGGTATGGGAGCGCGAGTGATAGTTACTGAAGTAGATCCTATAAAGGCTCTTGAAGCAGTAATGGATGGTTTTGAGGTAATGCCGATGAAGGAAGCCGCAAAGATAGGCGACATCTTTATCACTGCTACAGGGAACATAGACGTAATCACAGCCGAACACTTTGAGCTTATGAAAGACGGTGCGATGCTTGCTAATGCAGGGCATTTCAATGTTGAAGTTAGCGTATCTGATTTAGAGAAAATAGCGGTATCAAAAAGAGAGGTAAGACCTTGTGTTACAGAGTACACACTACGCAATGGTAAGAAACTATATCTGCTTGGAGAAGGACGGTTAGTTAATCTTGTATGTGCAGAAGGTCATCCAAGCGAGGTTATGGATATGAGCTTTGCTAATCAAGCTCTGTCGGTAAAGTATATCGTTGAGAATAGGGGTAAGCTTGAGCGTAAGGTGTATAACGTTCCCATTGAGATAGATAGAATGGTTGCAGAACTGAAGTTGAGGAGTATGAACATAAGTATAGATACGCTTACAGAAAAACAAGTTAAGTACCTTCAAAGCTGGAAGATTTAGTGTCAGCCCTGGCCACTTTCTTCACCACAATATCGAGGAAAGGGTGTGTAGTCATCATCCATAATCGATAGTGAGTATAAGGCTTAAAACCTTTGGGCGGTGGACCAGCTGATTTTTACCTAAACGAGCCGATTACGCTGGGGTATTATGCTCGGAAACGATAGCGCTCTTTGATTGTGCGGTGGTGGACCGGCCGGGATTTGAACCCGGGACCTCTCGGGTGCGAACCGAGCGCTCTTCCAGGCTGAGCTACCGGCCCGCTTTTTGCTTCATCTCAAGCATATGAGGGTGTGCACTTTAAAGCTTATCTTGGGGTTCGATGTAGACCCCGTGTTTATACGGCCTATACCGCCTATCGCTTCTCCTGGGTCTGGTGGAGCATAGTGAAGGCTAGTGATGTACTTGAGGAGGTGTTTGCTCAAGCGTTGAGCTCCAAGATCTTTGTTAATCGTGAGGTTCTACGTCCAGACTACATTCCTGACCAACTACCACACCGTGAGGAGCAGATAGCTAAGCTCGGATCTATACTTGCACCTGCGTTGAGAGGCTATAGACCAAGCAACGTATTCATATACGGCCTTACCGGTACCGGGAAAACCGCTGTTACGAAGTTTGTATTGAAGAAACTAAAGAGTAAAGCTCTCGAATTGGGCACAAGTATCGATGTATGCTACGTAAATACACGGCAAGACGACACAACATACCGGGTAATCTTTCGCTTGGCTGAGTGTGTAGGGCTTAAACTACCATTTACCGGTATTTCAACAGCTGAAGCCTACAGGAGGTTTATGAAGGCGCTTGATAGTAGAGCTACACTCATGATTGTGGTACTCGATGAAATAGACTTCTTAGTTAAGAAGCACGGAGACGAATTGCTTTATAGACTTACAAGGGCTAATGAGGAGCTCTCACTGTCCAAAATTTCAGTGATAGGGATAACGAACGATCTTAAGTTCGTCGACAATCTAGATCCTAGAGTTAGGAGCAGCCTTGGTGAAGTTGAGCTAGTTTTTCCGCCATATAACGCCTCACAGCTTGAGGATATCCTCAATGATCGTGCAAGGCTAGCGTTTAGACCCGGTGTTGTACGTGATGGTGTGATAAGTCTATGTGCTGCTCTTGCGGCACGCGAACACGGTGATGCACGTAGAGCTCTTGATCTACTACGTGTTGCAGGCGAAATTGCTGAGCGTGAGGGAGCAGATTACGTCGGTGTTGAGCACGTATATAAGGCCCGTACGGAGATAGAGCACGATCGTGTAGTTGAAGTAGTATCGTCTCTGCCTTTACATGGTAAGCTAGTACTTCTAGCGATATACAACATTGTGCGCAGTCGTGGAAAAGCTACTACTGGCGAAGTCTATGCACACTATAAGTCCCTATGTACAAAGCTTAATATAGAGAGCGTCACTCAAAGAAGGGTTAGCGATATAATAAGCGAGCTAGATATGATGGGGATAGTAAACGCGCGTGTTGTTAGCAGGGGTAGGTATGGTAAGACAAGGATCATAACCTTAGCAGTTTCCGAAGAATCTTTACTTACTGCATTAAAGGAGGATCCTTATGTTGAGGTATTGCTCGATAGGTCTAGATGATGGCTATTTCGCATTTGAGGACAAGAAGATCTATGGAAAAACAGTACTTGTTGGTACAATAACCACTGTAGACCGTAGGATTTTAGACGTTCTAATCTCTTTCATCACAATTGATGGGCTTGACGCTATATCTCAGGCTATGCAAATGGTTGAGAAAGCTGTTAGTAGATACGGTCCTTACCTAGAAGTGGTATTTTTAGATGGTGTTACCTACGCAGGTTTCAATATCATAGACCCATTAAGGCTTCATAACATGCTTAATATACCAGTCATAGTGGTCTTCAGACATGAGTTAGATTTGAAGAAAGTCCTTTCAGCTTTAAGAGCTCATTTCGTTGATTGGAAATACAGGTATAAAGTGATAGAGCAGACCTATAGGGCTTCACACAAAGTTAGAAGTCCAGTGAGGGGAGTAGAGGTAAGGATTACGGTGATAGGTGTAAGTGTAATGAACGGAGTAAAGCTCTTTTTCCGATATGCATCGATATACCCCGAACCTTACTGTCTCAGAGTTGCCGACAGAATTGCATCATCGTTAGGTAAGACACTGCACAAATATGATGAAAGTCGCCGACGCTGAGCAGTGATGAGGCTCCGCGCACTGATAGACAAGACCTGAGACTTTGTGGCGGGCCCGCGGGGATTTGAACCCCGGACCACCGGCTCCGAAGGCCGGCGCTCTATCCAGGCTGAGCTACGGGCCCACGCCTTCTCGACTCACTTCCGTTACCGAGATTTTATGAGATTTTATCGCCTTACCAAATCAATAACTACAGTTTATATCTCTGAGACTTAATATCTTGTCTCGCGGGAATTAAGGTATGAATGTTCTAGCGCTAGCTCTTCGGACAGGCCTTATAGCAGGTTTGATTAGCGTACTATATGTTGTGCTAATCACTATCAGCATACTAAAGCGTCGAGTTAAAATGGATAGAGCTGCTGAGATACATGGATACATAAGGGAAGCTGCAATAGCGTACATGAAGGCTCAGTATAGTGTGATTCTCTCAATAGCTATCCTAATAGGGCTCACCATTACCGGATTAGGACATGTCTGGAACAACACTCTACTAATAAATATTGGCTTAGCGTACTTGGTAGGCAGTTTTAGTTCGGCAATTGTCAGTTTGTTAGGTATGTACTTGGCAATTCTGACGAATATCCGTGTATTGAACGCTCTGGCTGAAGGAGAGATAAAGAAGGCATTGATAATAGCATTTCGTGGAGGATCGATTACAGGATTTCTCGTCAGTGGTGTTGGAATACTTGGCATAGCCATACTATTCATAGTATTTGAGAGTGTTACTCAGTCACTCACGGAGGCTACGCAGTCGTTGCTAGGATATGCTTTCGGCGCTAGTACGGTTGCTCTATTTGCTCGTGTTGGTGGGGGAATGTATACGAAAGCAGCAGATGTTGGTGCTGATCTCGTAGGTAAGGTTGAAGTCGGGATTCCAGAGGATGACCCTAGGAATCCGGGGGTGATAGCCGATAACGTTGGTGATAATGTTGGTGATTGTGCTGGTATGGGTGCAGACCTCTTCGAATCTTATGTAGAGAGCATCGTGGCTTCTATGGTAATCGCGGCAATGATCGGAAGCGAGGTCTTGATAGCCTACCCCCTACTATTCTCCGGGGTAGCGCTGCTTGTAACGCTATTAACTTCACAGTTCGTTTCGTTATCGCCTTTTAAGGATCCAGGAAGAACGCTTACAGTAGTATCAATCCTTAGCTTGGTTAGCGTAGCGGTAATTACGTTCATAGCTGTAAGGCTAGTAATGCCAAACCTGATATACGCATGGATAGCAACCGTGTTTGGTCTCATCACTGGAGGCATTGTCGGATTTACATCTGACTACTTCACCTCACCGCTTTACAGGCCGGTCAAGGTAGTGGCATCGTATTCCCGTGCTGGGCCCGCATTGACAATTCTTAGCGGTCTATCAATGGGCTTCTACAGCACGTTTATACCTACAATAACTGTGGCTCTTGCTGCTATTGGTGCCTTTATGATAGGTTTGAATCTTGCAACCTCGGGATGTATGTTGCTTGTCGGTATTTATGCGATAGCGTTAGCAGGTGTAGGGATGCTTTCCATGACAAGTATTGTTGTTTCCGCAGACGCTTACGGCCCAATAGTTGACAATACAGCTGGGCTTGCCGAACAAGCTGGTTATCCTGATAGTGTTCGCGAACTTGCAGATAAACTAGACTCAGCGGGTAATACCATGAAATCCATATCCAAGGGTTATGCCATAGGCTCAGCGGCACTTACAGCCTTAGCGCTTCTCTTTAGCTATGTTTCGGTGTTAGCTCATAACCTAGGCATATCCCCGGAGAAGCTAATGAATACAATATTCAATGTGGGTAACCCGGCTCATGGACCATACCTAATATCGGGAATCGTAATAGGTGTAGCCCTTCCGGCACTTTTCACAGCCATAGTTGTTCAGAGTGTCACAGCAGCGGCATTTAGATTGGTTGAAGAGATAAGACGTCAGTTTAGGGAGAAGCCAGGTATCTTAGAGTGGAAGGAGAAGCCAGATTACGCTAGGGCAGTGCAGATAGTGACGTACTATGCACTTAGAAGGCTCATCCTGCCTGGCGTACTCGCGCTCTTAGCGCCCTTAATCATAGGCATAACTCTAGGCCCAGCTGCATTAGGAGGAACATTATTAGGTGCTGTAGCAGGAGGACTGTTGCTAGGTCTATTCCAAGGTAATGTCGGAAACACTTGGGATAACGCGAAGAAGTATGTAGAGATGGGTCACTTTGGTGGAAAAGGTTCAGAAGCACACAAGGCAGCAGTGATAGGCGATACCGTTGGCGATCCATTAAAGGACGCTGCCGGTCCCTCAATCAACATCTTGATAAAGCTAATGGCTATAGCATCCACAGTTTATGTCCCGATAATTGCTTACTTAAGACCGATATAGTTAAAGGTTCCACACAAAACTTTTAACACTATCATGGGAACCCCCCAGACACCTCGGTTCCGAGGAGGATGAAGGGGGGAGCCAGCGGGGTCGTAAATCAATTCTAACCTCTTCCTATTAACTGACACTCCTTCTAAGTGACGCTATAAATCCTCGCATACCTTGGGAGTGAAATGAGTGCACTGTATCGTCGAAGACGGGCAGTCCCAATGCACGTACTAAGGCGCATCTCTGCACCTGACATAAATAACGTATGTTTAGAGATTTTGCGAAAGTATAGAGTGAGCTTGGCTGAAGTTACAATATGTTTAGATAAGTCAGGGGTGGCAAGGTATCTCATTGATGAACCGCCATTAAGTGCCGAAGCTGAAAACGTCTACATGCTTCTTATGGACTACCTCTATACATCGACCATGAGGGTGGAGAATGAAGAGCATCTGAAAAAGATCATTCATGAGCTCGCTACAGAGTTAGGCGTAGATAAGGTGTTGTCACGTGAGTTCGAGGCTCTATGGTATTACATCCGTCGCGATTCATTTGGATACGGCCTTCTCGAGATACCTATGTTAGATCCCATGATTGAGGATATTGAACTATCTGATTGGCGTAGGCCGGTAACGGTTGTTCATCGTGAATTTCTTGCATTTGAGGCTTTAGTCACCAACATTGTATTTCATAGTGAGGAGGAAGTGCGTGCAATAATTGAGAGGTTAGCATTACGTTCTGGTAAAGGAATTTCACTTGCAAAACCTGAAGTCCATGCAATACTTCCTGAAGGTCATCGTTTCTCAGCTACATTAGGAGAGCCTGTAAGTTCAAGTCCTACATTTGATATAAGGAAGCTTCCCGAGATACCAATAGATGTAGGCACTATGATTAGGGAAGGAGTTTTGACTCCACGTCTTGCAGCTCTTCTATGGTTAGTGAACGATGCTAAGCTGTTTTATGCTGTGGTTGGTGGTAGTGGAAGTGGTAAAACATCTCTTCTCAATGCGGTGCTACAGCTTACGAACCCAAATTGGAAGATCATAGTTGTACAAGATGTACCAGAGATAAGGTTTCCTTCGAGGGCTCGTTTCATACAATTCTACGGTGAGTCGTCAGAGGATTTGTTTATTCGCTGTATAACGGCTTTGAGATACCGTCCTGATATGTTGGTAGTGGGCGAAGTTAGAGGAAAGGAGATAATCGCACTTGTTAGAGCTGTAGCTTCAGGTGCGGGCTCTGCTACTACCTTTCATGCGTCAACTCCTGAAGAATTTGAAATGGCTTTGCGAAATCTACTCCCAAGAGATTTGTATGTTATGCTATCGCTGAACACAGCGCTGTTAATCATGGTGTCCCGTCAACGCCATGGAAAACAGGTTAGACGTGTAGTAACCTCCGTTTATGAGCGTGTCGCTGATGGCTGGGCGCTGATATACGATATTAAGGGTGTAGATAGGATAGATAGCAGCAACATACTTAGGAGAATAGCGGTAAGACTAGGCTTAGACAATGTACTGGACGAGCTAGAGTTAAGAGCACGGATTCTTGCTGAGACCCCACCAGGATTTAACAATATTGAGCTCATGTTAAGAAAATTCTATGGCGTTTAGTGTGCACCCTTCTTTCTTCCAGTGCGTTTAGCGGCTATATGACCAACCTTTCTGCCTGGAGGTGCGTTGCGTGAAACTGTCGTTGGTTTGGACTCACGCTGGTGTGAACCGCCTCCGTGTGGATGGTCTACAGCGTTCATAGCCACTCCTCTTACGCGAGGCCATTTACGTGCCTTCACCTTCCACTTGTGATAAGCATTGCCTGCTTTAAGTAATGGCTTCTCCACACGTCCACCTCCTGCTACTACTCCGATAGTTACACGGCAATCAAGTGGAAGTAGTTTCTGTTTACCACTCGGCAATACAACGATTGCGTGTGTGGAAGTCTTACCAATAACTACAGCGTATGTTCCACCGGCTCTAGCAAGTTTTCCTCCATCTCCTGGCCGTATCTCTAAATTACAAACTCGTGTGCCCTCTGGCACGTCTCTAAGCAACATTACATTTCCTGGTGTAGGCTTAGCTCCCGGACCTATCTCAATTACTTGACCAACTCGTAATCCCTCGACAGCTATGTTATAAAACTCTCTACCGTCCTCTAATACGATACGTGCAAGGGGTACCCAGCGTCCTGGATCATGTACTAGCTCAGCAACAACACCCCTAAGCAACCTGTTTTCAGGTGGAGGATACTTCGCGGGTGCAACCCTCTTATGGCTAGGGCTACGAAATGTTGGGCTTCCACGTCCCATGCGCTGCACTAGTATTCTTTTACCCATAGTCTCAGCCTCCAGGAGTGTAGTTGAAGCTGATCTGACTTTAAACCTTACTTAGACATAGCTGCTAAGTAATGCTGATATAGTATCCAGCCTCTTTCAGTCCCCGCTTAATCTTATCCTTAATTTTGGGGGTTGTATACAGCGTTAGTGAACGTAGTTGCGAAGAGTCTTTCCAGTATGTAGTTATTGCTAAGACGCGCTGAGAATACTTTGGAGGCTCCCGTGGATCTGAGGGAGGTTTCCTAAGTATTGGTGGTATTGGTATCTCCTCCTCGTTCAATACCACTCCTACGACGTTTTCGTTGGGTATAAACATTGCACGTTTTTGATGGACAAGACGCATTAGAGTATCCATATCGTGATACTTATCCCGACTACGCGACTTCATTATTTCAAGGAGCTGTTTCTCCACTCTCTTTGGCAGCGCAGGATGCTTCTTATAAACGAGTGGTAAGCGTCCCAATAAAAGCATGTATAATCCTTGGTCAGATATTATGAGGTCATAATATTCACGGTACTCCATGAAATCGCGAAATGCTGAGTATACCACTACGTAAATCTGCATGGCTTTACCGATGTTATTTGGTTAATAAAGATTATAAGCTAATCATCTAAATAAGAAGTACGTGGTGGTTGAATACCATGAGTTCGCAGCGTAAGGTATGTTGGAGCATACCGCCAGAGTGGAAAAAGTTTAGGTATCGAGGTAAAACACTTGAGGAGTTGATAGAAATGCCTATGGATGAGTTAGTACAGTTACTGCCAGCTCGTGCTAGAAGATCGTTAAAGAGGGGATTTACGCCAGAGCAACGTAGACTGCTCGAAAAAATACTTGAAGCGCGTCAAAAGCTTATCGAAGAATGTAAAGAGGTTGTGATAAAGACACATGTACGAGACATGATAATATTGCCAATAATGGTTGGATTAACCATTGCCGTATACAATGGCAAAGAGTATATTCCTGTGAAAATAGTACCGGAAATGATAGGTCATTACTTAGGAGAATTTGCTCCCACAACTAAGATGGTTAAACATGGTGAACCAGGACTTAAAGCGACGAGGAGTACCCTCTTCGTGGCATTGAAGTAAAAGCGGAATATATTTGTGTTTTATCTCGCTGCCCTCTCAATAAGTTCTATGGCCCTGTACTCAGGTGCGAGCTTCACATAAGCTTTCTTATACCCATCACGATCTATCAGTGTGTTCACTTTAACTACCTTCACCTTGAACAGCTTTTCAACAGCTTCCTTTATCTGCCTTTTGTTAGCGCTTCTAATTACCTTCAATGTGATATAATTGTATTTCTCAGCTAATAGATAGGCTTTCTCCGTAGTCACGAATCTAACTATTATCCTGCTCAATCGTTCTAGCTCACTAACTTGATCCGTCTCCTTACTCATGCCTTAATCACCGGGTATAGCTCTGCTATTTTGGATAAGGCACTACGTGTAAATACCGTTAATCTCCCTGGATGTCCTCCAGGTGCGAGTGTTAAGATATTCAATGTGAATGGTGTTGCGTAATCGGAGCCTGGCAAGTTCTTTATAGCATTGATAACGGAGCTTTCTAACGACGACACTATGAATAATATACTCTTTGGCGTTACATATCTCCTACCACGCATTTTGCCCTTACCTGCTCTAATTCTTGTCTTTTCTGCTGCCCTTAAGATGTCGGACCACAGACCTATCTTCTCTAATACCTGACGTAACTCCTTCGTGCGCTTAATGTTTTCAAAGTCGTCTACTACAACTACTGGTAACTGCGTTATGTGTGGAGGTACATGATGTCCTCGTTTAATCACGAAGTCTCTTATTGCTGTAGCGGCAAGTGCAGACATTATCGCTAAGCGCATCTCCTTACGGTTTATCTCTTCATGTATTTTCTTTAGAGGTGAGGGCGCAAACTGTCTTCTACCACCAACAACGTTTGGCGCAAAGACAGCTCTTCCATTATCTAGTCGAGGAACCCTTGCAAGACCATAACCTATACCCCACGATTCTCCACAACGTCTCTTTCCTGCAAGAGGATCTCTGCCTTTTGGTTGAATACGAGCTGTCAAGGCTGAGTGTACAGCACGCCTTATCACATCTATCCTAACTGGAAGCCCGAATACGTTTGGCAACCTAACCTTATCAACGATTGATCCATCAAGATTGTATACCGGAACTTCTCCTGGTTCTCGAAGAAGTGGAGTTATGTAAGCTTTTACCATGCTACCCACCAATCTTGCTCTCTAGGCTTATGTAAGTAATCACAGGAGGGCCGCTTGGTTGCCACTTAGGAGGCCTGATTGGCCATCTCAACACTATTGGCCTCTTTGGAGGTCCCATCACTGTGCCTTTTAACATGATCCACGTACTTCTAACTATGCCATAATGTGGGAATCCACCGGCAGGCGTTATTTCAAGACCATTATCACCTATCTTGAGTATTCTCTTGTTGTATTCTGTACGTCTATGGAATCCCATCTGACCTGGCTGTGGAACTTCAGACATAGCTCCTATAGTTGGGCTTCTACTTCCTATACGCCTACTCCCCTTTCTATGCTTATGCCATCGTGGAAGCTCTTTAACACCAAATCTCTTAATAACTCCTTGGAATCCTTTACCCTTTGTAACCCCAATTACATCAACAAACTGTCCTTCTTTGAACACCTCTCTAACACTAACCTCCTTTCCTAGGATTTTCCATGCATATTCAAGTCTTTCTTGCATTGTACCGCCGCCGATAGCGATCTCAACCAAATCGGGTTTCTTCTTACTTAACCCTCCAACCAACTTTGGTTGTGAAGCGATGATGACGCTTATTCTAGCTATCTTAGAGATGTTATCCTCAAGCCATTTTATCTTCGACTCTATGTTTTCGGTAGCCCTATATGTTGGAACCTTTCGCCATATCTCTAGATGCTCTGGAGGCTCAATCCATATGTCTGTTAACGTGAGATACCCGTATCCAGGTACCAGCCGGTATGCTCTTAGAGCTATTGGTATAACCGGTGGCGCTTCAAGAATAGTTACCGGTGTAAACACCTCCTTCCCCGATGTAGGAGTGTTGGGTCTGTCATCGATCATGAATACGTGGGTCATACCGGCTTTGTAAGCTAAGAATCCAAGTAATTGAGGCTTAGGTAAGGAAACCTCGGGCCACGATCGTACTCTGGGTACGAGTCTACTGGCACGTTTCCTCGGTCTGAACCCTAGACTTCCTCGTCTAGGTGCATGCGTCTTCCTGTGAGCCATGGTATGCCTCCTTGGCTAATGTATGTAAGTATCCACGGGTATATAAGCTAAGATAAAGTTAGGCAAAAGGGTCTTTCAGTAACACTAACAGCAGATTTTGAGATCGAATAGTATGAGGTTAAGTATTGCTAGGGCTAGGTATAACGCTTCGTGTGTACGGATCGATCTAACTCCCTGATATGGCACAGCGTTTATGCGTAGGTAGTGTGCATGAAGCTGTGATTTAGCGTAAGAGGAGATATCAGTACCATTTTCCTTAGCTAAGATCTCGCTAGCGTCCATTGATGGAGATCCGAAGACTGTACACAGAATATTAATTTTCTGCTTACTTGCTATTGCACGTAGAGAGCGCAAAGCCTTTTTAGCATCCATTCCAAACTTAGAGAACTCAATTAATACACTATCTCTACATTCTTGATATAGAGCCTCTTTCAACGAGTCATAGAAACGGTATTTAAATCCCGTGTAAATCTTTACATTGTCTTCTTGTACCAGTTTACAAAGCAATGGACTGAGGGATACTACTTCAACAAATTGCAGAGGGTTTACAAGATTAAGATCTGAGGCCTTGACGTCGATCATGGTACATGGTTTATCGGTTCCAATATGGGCCACAACAGTATCATTCTTCAACTCAATTAATGCTAATCGTACAGAACCCAAGACTGGATCGTCTCTTCTGTAATGAATTGGAAGCGCGAGAGGATTGAGTATACCAACGAGACGGAGTTGTGGGTCCAAAGGTATGACCTTCTTTCTAAGGTATGGTGGTGTTAGGAGGTAGCGCAAGGTTTTCTCAATAAGCGTTACAATCTCACGGTCTTTCACCTCCAGATCCTTATAAAAAAGCAGGTGTGTACATCTAACAATTGCAGCAGCTCTAGCAATTTCCCATATGGTTATTAATCTTAATACTTGGCTTTGCTTTATTGAAACAGTTGAGATAGGGACAAGGATTTTAAGCATGCAGCTCCTTTTTGGTGGAGGCCATTTGAAGAGGTTCATGGTAAGGCTTTACGGTTCTACTTCTTCTTTTTCTTCTCTTTCTTTTCACTCTTTTGCTCTGTAGTAGACGTACTGGACTTTTCTATGCCCAAGAATAGACTTGTTCTTTGTCTACCGCCCATGTCTACCTACCAAACTCGTATATCGAAACTTATGAGAGTTTATTAATCATGATGCAGAATAAGACTCTCGACAATGATGAAATTGCCGAGTGCTGAATTTCGTGATGTGAGGATCCCCTAACTGATTACTTATTGTATATAACGTGGCATAATAGCGTAGTTATGTAGCTGTCTCAGACGGGTATGGTCATCATGTGTTCAGCGTTTGCACCCCTCAGCATGATAAATCCTCGCATTCCAAAAAGTAGTGATAGAGTAACCTATAAATTGCTGTTGCATATCGTTAAACATGTGGTTGTAGTCTAACAAAAGGTTATGGAATACGACGAAACGCTTAGAGAGGTGCAAGGCATTAGTATGGGCTACGGCAGCGCAAAACGGCAACGATACCTAAATCTGTTCATAATACTAAGGAATGAGGAGCTGTTAGAGGAGATACTATCAAAACTGAATAGCGTATTTACATCGAAAGGTATTAACTGTCACATTGAGGTGAAGCGTAGTCTCGTAGTCCCTAACTTCATATACATTAAGGTCGTGCCTCAGGAAAGCGCTATAGACTTAAGAGATTTGAAAAGCTATATCGACAAGTGTTTAGATGATGTCAGTAAGGGCATCATATGGTCCAAAGTCGAAATAATAGAGGTATAGTAATGTCTTCCTTAACCATAGGTAATAGGTTAAAACCTCTGATCTTCTACATCGTGTAACGTGACTATGAGGAGGATGCCTAATACTATAGCTATAGCATACATTAACGCCTCGGCTAACGTGATACCTTTGCTAAATGCTATGATAAGCAGTAATATCGTTATGAAGGAGAGGAAAAGTATTGTGTTTCGTTTCAATGTATTCAAACTATATCACCCTAAACCTTGAGGTGCCGCCAAGTAGCCGAGCTAAACCAAGGGTTATGCTTAATAATAATGCTAGATACAGAATGGCGCTAATTAACTGAACATATATTAGTCGAGCTATGAATTCCAATGGCGATATGTGTGTGGTAGAGCGGAGCTTGCTAATCATCGACAATATTAGTATGGGCTCTGAAGACGCACTATTGAGCTTAACTAACACGGTATGGTTTCCACTAATACTGATAATGGCTGTACACCCATCTAATACATACCATTGCCAACAATACCTTATAAATTCGCGAATATCTTTACACTGACTGTCTATGCACACAGCACTCGGAACCCTAGAATTTACGAAAGATATGTAGAGTTCACAGTCAGCACAGCTCACGTCAACTCTGATTGTATTGTCATGAGGATTATATATCACATATTTCTTCTCTGGCCACGGGTTTACGTGCAGTGTTATACCGTCATCGTAGTATAGCACTCCTCGAACTAAAACAGAGATTTCGCATAGCCAAAAATATCGTGAGGTAGTAGATGTATTGCAAAGCTGATGTAGGGATATATTAGTTATGTTTGTATAGAATAGATGTCCTGTAACGTCATAGAATATTGTGATCTTTGAGTTCAGGCTAATGTTCTTAGGCAAGTCAAATATGTAGAAAACCCCATTTGTGATCGGTACCAAATAAATTTTGTTCTCATTAGTATAATCTTTTAGTTCCAGAGTGAGGAAACCAGAGTTCAGTACGGTATTGTCTTCATTGATAATACGTCCGTATATTATGATGCTGTTCTGATGCGAATATGCATGCCCTGTTAATAGCAAGTCAACGAATCCAGGATAGAGGGGCAATGCTATATAGAAGACTATTGAAAGTGCAAGCAGGAATGCTCCGGCACTTCTAGCGATTCTGAAGGGTATAGCCATCAAAGCTATGCCTAGAGATGCTATGACCCCATAGGCAGACCTTATTATCAATGCTAAGATGTAGAACATGAGTAGTACATAGAGAGAGTATGAAATTGTTTGTGTTATTATCCCGAGCACCTTTGATAGACCAAACTTTGAGAGTATATATTGCGCTTGAGACAGCACTATCAAAGTGAATGTATTTTGGATTACTAATCCCTTCAAAAACGAGAGGAAGTGTTGCCAATCACCTCCCAGAGTTGTTCTTAGAAAATCTGCGAAGGAGAAGATTGAGCCTATCGATATAGACAGTGCTAAAATAAAAAGAGCATCACTAATAAGCCTAGGCCCCCATCGTTTAAGCCCAGTTAACGGGATGGGTAGCAAATACATCAACGCACCTAGATAGAATGTAAGAATCGATAAGTAGTAGGCCACGATTAGTAGGTAATGCACAATGAACACCTAAGGCTTAGCTAAAGGCCTCGTTTAAGGTAATTGTGGCTGTGGTGGTTGTGGAAATGTCTGCCCAAGATAGCTAGCTATATATGTTACTAGCCAGAATAATGCTGAGCCTACAGCTATCCAGAAAGCTCCCCATACAGCATCCTCTACCATACCTTGACCTATCCGCCGAGCTCTGCCAATAGGTATTGGCGCTCCCTTGATTGCCCAACCTATTATCCATGTCAGTAGGAATAGGAACCAAGCTACTACCACAGCTTTTGCGATCAGGTCCTTAATTAGCATTACGATATCCATTGACCCCCGACCTATTTACACCCTTATATAGCGTCATTTTGAAGTGCGGTTCCAGTAATGATACGTTCTCAAGAACTCCTTCTCACTTTCGTAAATCAACTTTATCAAATCGTTGAATGTGGATGCTCGTGCTAGAATTCTCTTTGCAGTTTCAGGTCCTACACCCTTACCCTGTAACGCTATTAATGCGAATACACCATAGTCCATGATAAGATTCGCTATAGTCTGAGCCCTCTTCAGTATACGCCTTTCATCATCTGTATATTGTGAAGGATCACGTAGACCTTTTTTGAGCTTGTTTAAAGCTGAC
Source organism: Ignisphaera aggregans (assembly GCA_015662595.1). Taxonomy (GTDB): domain Archaea; phylum Thermoproteota; class Thermoprotei_A; order Sulfolobales; family Ignisphaeraceae; genus SZUA-1435. Next base: position 32,654 of record DQTV01000045.1, on the reverse strand, counting down.
CTGAGTACGGGAATCTCATCCCTGTTGTTAATAAGTGTTAAAGTTTGGGAACCGCAGATTGGGCAACTTATCTTATGTTTTGATATATGGATTGCGTTTAGCTCATCAATTGTGTCCTTCAGTAGTGAAGAGAGTTTTGTGTTCCATGAATTTAGACAGGATAAGCAGAACAGGGTAATCTCGCGCTCTAATAGCCTACGCTTGATTGATTCGCGAATTATATCATCTATGACAGAGGTCGCGGTTCTAAGCTCAATGAATGGCGTCAAAGACAATATTTCGGTTAAGTATCTCGAGGGTTTATTAGCAACGTATACCTTAACTCGAATATGTCTCGATTTAATTTTATCGAGTAGATTCATAGTGGTATCGATATCAAGACGCTCACTAATGAGTTCCCGTAATGCTTCCTTCACGACAATGTTAACATTGCGTAACGCCTCTGCATGTTTTTTGAGTTCACGTAAGCTGGCATCCTTTGATATCATACCCAACTTCTTGGCTACAGCTAACAAGCGCCACTTAAATATTGGTGTCTCCTTCAATTCGTCTTCTAGAATTTTAACGATTTCGTCTTTACCAAGCCTTGCAAGATCTGCAATAACTTTCCTAATCGTATTAATACCCAATGTTTGTCCCAATAGCAGAACCGATGCTAGTTGATGTGATTTGTAACCATAGACTTTCTCCCCACTCTTACGAAAGAGTCTGGTTAGGAGTAGGGAAAGAGTTTCAGAGACTTTAGAGCCCTGACAGTGGTAGAAAGCTGCGAGAACATTCGCATTTCCTTTAACAATCTCAATAACAAATTCGTTGTCCCGTGGATAAACTCTACATACTTCTTTCCGTATACTGAGCAAGTACTCAATTAGTTTGTCATCTGCAAAGTAGCGTTTAAGCACTTGCACAGCCTTTGCCTCGTCTAAGGTGCAAAACCTCCTTATTAATGAGCACGTTTCACGTGCAACACGCCAATCAACGGGAATATTTTCACCAACCCAGTGCGGTATCTTAATCTCGCTTGGGTTCGTTACAGGTTCTAACAATATCTCCTCTTTGTCAAGATCGAGAGAAACTAACCTCCATACGTTACCTCCGAGTACAAGTATATCACCCTCATTACATGTGGCTACGAACTCTTCATCTAGAACTCCCACAACCCTCCCATCAATAATTGATTTAGCTATGTAATGCTTACTCTCGACTATCGGTGTTGTCGTTAAGTAATAAAGCTTTCCACGAGAAGTCGCTTCAATATATTCATTGTATCGCTTTATTAGGTTTAAAGAACATAGGAACTCTATGACCTCCTCTAGTTCATGTACAGATAGTTCGCTAAACGGTGGTGCACGTCTTAAGATATTGAGAAGGGTGTCGATACCCACTTTACCATACTCAAGCGCTATTCCCACAATCTGGTGTGCTAGCACATCAAGAGGAGCGATCTTCTCAGTTAATGGCTCATAATCTCTCTCCACGGTTCTTCGAGCTAATGTTAAAGATTCGAATATCTCTGTAACTAGGGGTGGAGTTATGATTATGCCCTTAGATATAGTATTCCATCGATGGCCTGCACGTCCAACACGCTGTGCAAGGCGTTTAGCTTGCCGTGGAGAGTAAAGGTGTAACACTATATCAATGCTGCCTATATCTATCCCCATTTCTAAGCTTGAGGTCGCAATTACTAAGTTTAGTATTCTTTGACGAAGAGATCTTTCTACCTCTTCTCTAACTGCACGTGATAGCGAAGCGTGATGTACTGCTATGTTGATTCCTTGTATTGTGCCGCTTTGTAGTGCCTTCGATAGGTAGTACGCTAATGCCTCAGCAGTGATACGCGTGTTGACGAACAACAATGCCTGTCGATGGTTTTCCAGAATATCTTTAAGTACCGACACTACTATTGGTATAGCTAGTAGAAATTCCGATGGCTTGGTAATGGTATGAGAGATATCGTAACTAATGACTTTGATATCGTATTGCTTCTGTACATAGCTCCTCACGACTATATATGGACGTTTTGAAAATATGTATTGAGCTATAGTGTTCTCATCTCCCACAGCAGCCGAAAGGGCAATTCTCCTTACATGCCTCCCCAATCTATAGTCAAGTCTTTCTAAAGCACATACAAGTTCAGCACCTCGCTCATTCTCAACCAACTCTTGCACTTCATCGATTATTATCGCATATAGTGTCCTAAAGTGTTCCACAATTCTTTCATTTATCAACAGGTATTGAAGGCTCTCTGGCGTAGTTATCAGTATGTCAGGAGGATGTTCACGGATCCTTTTTCTACGCTCATGCGGTGTATCTCCATGCCATACGTCCACACTCAGACCAACCCTAGCGGCTATCTTAGTAATACGCTCGAGGATATCTCTATTCAGTGCTCTAAGAGGAGTTATGTAAAGCAATTTCACACCTTTTACTTGCCGATTCATGATTATACGAACAATCAATGGAATTAAAGCGGCTTCGGTTTTTCCGCTCCCCGTAGGAGCGATGAGTAAGACGTCCAATTCTGACTCTAGTAAGGGTCTAAGAGCATTTCTTTGGATCTCTGTTAATTCTTTAAAACCAAGCAGCGTATACATCTCAAGTGCTTGTCTTGTCAACGTGGTAGACGTGCCGCAGCTCATTTATTTGATTCCTCCTCATATTTTCACTGGAGTACGCAGAGAGTGTACCTCGTATCACGCCCTATAGACGTTGATAGACCATGATGCGCTTAAAGGATATCATGTGGATGCTTGTCACGTTGTTCAACGCAGTGTTAGGGGTCCTAATATATACGGTATTATTAAGCGTATGGCCTTATACAAACACAGCTCCAACGCTACACTCAATTTCAGGAACTTTCATGTCTTCGTGGTGGTTTATACAATCAATTATATATAGGATAATGAACAGCATTTCAGCACTGTTCACCCTCTTTGTATTGTGTCTTATCGAGTCGTTCAGAAACGTAGTTCTAAATCGAAGGTACATGGTATTACTTGAAACGCTGTTTATATACACAATGTCTTTTGACTTTATCATTGCGTTGATATACATGTTCATGTCTATTCTTACGCTCTTCATCGTGCTAAAATTGATGGGATTGCTAGGCTTGAACATTAGGATACACAATATAGAGATGAGATTTAAGTATTGTGTTAAAATCAACGTTATTAACATAATAAGGAGACGAAGAGTGTTGGAACTGCTTACATGCTATGTTTGTACAATATACGCAATATCATTGATGTGGCTTTACATGCTTATGTATACTCTACGGTTACCGATTCCGAATCCCCTACTTTCAGCAGGCCTAGCTAGTACTATATGTGTACTGTTGATGCTTCGTAACCTATTACGTGGCTGTATAATCAGACCGTCGTCCTTAATCATAACCGGTTTAATTCCATCAGGTCCAACTATTGTAGTGTAAAGTTAATTAGCGTTCTATACTCCCCACACTCAAGTTGGGGTATGAGGTTGGTACCATGATTTCCGAGGAAGAGCTTGAAGCGTCAACTTATGAAGGTGAAACAAGGAGTGATGAGAGTAGCGAAGAATACAATATCGATGAGGAGGTAGTTGATGTAAAGGAGCTGGATCCAAACGACATTGATATGATGTTACGGAGGTCCGAGCTGTGGGATAAGTTGGTATCAGGTGTCGTATCCATTGAGGAAGCGAGAAAGATAATATCAGAGCTTGTTCCTGCTATTTCAGCTCAGGGTGTGAGACGGCGGAGGAGAAGTTAGCTCGATGTTTCTATCTCGTACCCTAACTCAGAGAGAACAGCAAGAACATCACCCTTGCTTATAGAACGGTCGAAGAGGATAACGACGTACTTTGTATCGTTCTCCTTGATAAGCTTTATCTTATCTACAATGACGAGGCCTTTAATCATATCGGACAAGTTCTTCTTCGGAGTTAAATACTCTTTAAACTTTTTGCGCATGAAATCATAGAAGGCATCAAAATTACGTATCATTCTTATTGCGTCGTCAACATCCTCTCCGCCTTTCCCAAGTTTCGCTCTGAGGGTTTCGAGTAACTTTATTGCTCCCTCGGCATCAAGTTTCACGGCTATGTATTGACCTATGACTTCAGATATCTGGGCCTTCATAATGTTGTCCCGCTAATGCTATTTCTGTACCTCCTTTTATCTCCTGTAAGCTGTTAGTAAGTACTGGTGGTAGAATGAGTTTGAGAGCAACTTATCCTATAGGCGCCAATCTCAAGAAGATTGCTCAAGCAGCTTCTGCCGTGCTTGAGGAGGTACCTCTTATCTTCTCTCCAGAGAGCTTCATTATTGAGGGACTTAGTCCCGATAAGGCTGTTATGCTGCTTGTCGAACTTCCTTCATCAACCTTCGAAGAGTATACACTGACAGAAGAAACTAATATTATTGCTCAAAAGGATGAGTTTGTCAGAGCCTTCAAAAGAGCGACTAAGCGAGATAAGGTTACGTTTGAATACACAGCAGGATCTAGAGAGCTGAAGATAAGGGTGTTTAATGTACGTACGAATGTTGAGCGTGAATACATGGTTTCCCTAAGCGAGATATCGTATCAACGTCTTGGTGGGCTAGATATCGAGTTAGAGGTAGTAACTAGATTACCCACAGACGAGCTCGCTACTATAATTAAAGATGCGGCGATAGTTGGCGATGAAGTAACGTTTCAGTACATATCTGATCTCAATGCATTAAGAGTTCTCTCCTTTGGTGAGCTGGGAGAGTACAGAACAGAGTTAAAGCAATTCAAACCTTTAAGCTATATCGAGGCTACAGTTAGCAATGTTAGTGTACGGTATAGTGTCGATCATTTAAAGGTATTGACTAAAATCCTTGATCTAGCAGAGGAGTGCACCTTGGCCTTCGGTCCTGACAAACCTTTGAAGGTTGAGCTTGAACTGAGTGGTGGTGGTAAAATAGTTGTGTGGATAGCTCCACGAGCTTGAGCTTTAGGTGATAACGAATACCTAAGTAACTATGTCCTGCAGCACCGCTTTGAGTTTATGTCTGAACCTCAACGCATCGTCAAACATGTATATGTTGTTGAAGAGAATGTAAGCTTCGTGTACCGAATTGCTATAGCCTAGAACCTTGTTTACCAAGTTTTCTAAATCGGCATCAGTATACTTGTAACGGTAATTGACCTCGCCTTTGCCTAGACCATGGAGTCTAACATACAATATGCCTGTAACATCGACTATAGGATCGTTTTTGAGTATATCAACAACGTGAACGATACCTAGCTCAATTACTTGTTTTAGTGCATTGCGATGAAGGTTCCAGTCACCACGCGGCTCCCAACACACTAGCATGTCCCGTGGAGCTATGCTTAATGCTTGTTCAAAGAATTTGATTACACTTTGTAGGTTATCCTCGCTGAATCTAAAACTCGGGGGTGTCTGTAAGACTATTGCGCGTACGCGTAATATCTTAGCGATGTCTACTGTTTTCTCCCAAGCTCTCAAATTCTCCTTAGTAGGCCTTAGATACCCATACTTCTCTAAATCTCCTTCAGGTTTGTTTTTCATCTTCTTCCATGTAGGGCTTGTAGCTGGATGCGTAATGACTTGCCAAGCTTTCATTGTCAATACGGCATCTGCTGGAACGGCATTTCTCAATGAGGTAGCGTCTGATTCTGATGGTAAATCATAGAAGGTGTTTTGCAGTTCAACAAGTTTGAATTCAGTAAAATATCTATTCCTACTAACAGGGAAACCACAACAACCAACAAATACCCGCTTAAGCAACATTCGCTTCCTACCCACTATGATGAGATTCGCTTAGTACCCTTGAATACATATCGGTCTTTCAGCTAAGCACACAACTTTGCTCGATCTAAATTCTTCAAGATTCTTACAGAGTTCAAGCTTCTTAATCGAAACGATACTTAATGAAAGGTAAGGCATATTATCTTTATACAATACAACTTTAAGTCCAATACAATTTTCTAAGGGGATAAGGTTAATCCTTGCTCTCCCTACGGACATAGTATCCGTAACATACGATACTGGACAAGGTGGATAGGCGTCGTTCTCTATACCAACACCATTACGTAGCAGTGGAGCGTATTGAGGATGAGCAACTATGTGGATTTCTGGAAAAAGCTCCTTAAATTGACGACAAGCACCAGCTAAACAACGTGATGGGTAAGGTATTACTATATACTTAACAGCTCTGATGGAAACCCCCAATTCAATTATATTCCTTAAGAGCATTTCGGTGGCGTTACCGCTTCCCACACCTAGCAATACATAGCTATCGTCTTGGTCAGGCAATCTAATTAATAGCGATGTACAGTCAGCCTCCGAAGTCAGTGTAATTCCACCTACTATGAATATGCCCCTCTTTATCATTAAATGTACCATTCTCTCCCAACCTCTCAAGGGCGTTAATTGTAGGATGAGTGCGTTGTTCTGATATTGCTAATCTGCATTGAAAAGTGTGTTCCGATATGCGATGACAGCTCAATGCATATAGCATTGTGATGTGTTTAGACAGAAACTCTATCAATTCGTTTTCATTTATAACACGCTTCTCAATCACAATGTTTTGGGGAACCACCTTTATCTCTATCTTCATGCTGTCGGGATCCGCAATCAATAGCAATTTTGATCCCTCCTCTATGCCTAATATCAATCTAAGGGTTGCAGGTATGGTGATTCTACCCTTGGAATCCACCTTCACTATCTCCTCGTACAACTATCCGATCACCCCAAATCACAATGCTAAAACTGTGCACGGTATTTAGGTGCACACATTTTAATCCTTGGATTAAGTAACTAAAACTAGGGTGCTCAGAAGCCATGGTACTTGAGCTAAGATTTGCTGATGCCCGTTTATGGCGCTATGTACTTCGAGGCTTGGCTGACTATCTTGATGTTGTGGGGATAAAGCTTCATCCAGATGAGGGTTTGAGACTTAAGGCTATGGATCCAAGCCATGTCATGATGGTAGACTTTATAATTCCTCGTACAGCGTTCGATGAGTACCACGTTGAGGAGGAGACGGTGATAACGATAAATCTTGAATTGGCATCAAAGGCTCTTAGACGTGCAACAAAGAATGATAGGCTAGTGTTGCGAAGTGATGGTAGTAGACTGACCTTTGGTTTGGTGTCCAAAGGCGGTGTTGAAAGATGCTTTACAATGCCACTGCTAGCGACCAAGTATGAGGAAATTCCTGAGCTGAGTCTCGAACTTCAGGTACAAGCAAAGACTTTAGGTCCTTCTGTAGCCTCGGCGCTATCCATACTAAGTGAGGCTGGCGAAATTCTAAAGATAAGCGTTGATCAGGAGGGCATGAGCTTGATAGCATCTTCAGAGTTAGGAGAGATTGAGATGGTGTTTAGTCCCACGACAGGTACTCTAATAGATTATCAGCCTCCCTCTGATCCACCGCAATTCGCCAATACATACTCGCTTGAATACTTTGAGTTCATAGCTAAGGTGGCTAGGCTTAGTGAGACGGTAACATTTAAATTGAGTCCTGATATGCCTTGCGAAATCGATGCGGAGCTGTCTTCAGGCGCGTTACTAAAGGTCTATGTAGCACCGCGTGTCGAGTGATGAAGGAAAGCCTAAGCATTTTAAAGGCCTTGTTTAGAGATTACTATATTCGCGCCTCACTGGACTTACCTTCGGACTTCTATGTTAGAGAATTTGCTATTCAACCCATTGGTGTAGAAACATACGTAAGGCACCTTTCATTCTCTTCAATTTCAGAGCTTAAACAGTACTTAGTAACGAATGTACCTTTACATCTATACTACTCCTCTGCAAGATATAGGGAGCCAGGAAATACTACTATGAGTGAGAAAGGATGGATGGGTAGCGATCTAGTGTTCGATATTGATGCCGATCACATACCAAAATGCGTTGATCGAATTGAATTATGGTACTGTCGATCGTGCGGCTTTATCTCAACGGACACGGATGTCAAGACGTGTCCGTACTGCGGTTCAAAATTATCACGCTTCGACCATATTGGGCCCTCATGCATAGATATGGCTAAGCACGAAGTGCTTAAACTAATTGATGTATTAGAGCATGATCTGGGGTACACCAATATAAAGCTTGCATTTTCAGGTCATAGAGGTTTTCACATTGTTGTAGAGCTTTCGAATGACGAAGCTCTGATGCCCGCTGATGCACGACGCGAAATTATTGACTACCTGAAGCTTAGTCAGGTAAACATTGATGATCTGAAAATAAGGGTGATAAAGCATGGTAAGAATAGGATCTTGACATTACCACCTCGCATTACCGATGGTGGGGTTAGGAGACGGATCGCCAGATACTTAGCATCAAGGATCTCACAACCTCAACTCCGGGACTTCATCTTAGGTCGAAGTTGGTATATCGATGTGTCAACGATATCAAGATACGCTAATGAAATCAATAGACTAATTGATGAGGCTTTCTCAGAGGCTGTAGTTCATGTGGATGAAAAGGTGACAATAGATACATCTAGACTCATTAGGGTACCAATGAGTATTAATGGGAAGTCCGGCTGGTTAGTAATGCCTATCAACGATCTTGATATCTCTAACTTTAGTCTTGATCCTGCGGTTCTGAGCCCCTTCAATAACGTTACGTTTTCGATTGTAATGTTGGTTAAGCTGCCGGAGATCATAGTTATAGATAGAAGGTTCAAGTTTAATCAAGGTGATAAGGTGGTTCTTGAGGGGGCCTATGCCTTGTACTTTGTTCTTAAAGGAGTAGCTAAGATCGTTGGAATTAAGAGGTGAGAAAGACTATGGATACAATATGGAGGATCATTATCAATGAGATAATGGAGCGTATGAAGCTTAGTGCCATACCTCGCGATGAGATCAATAAAATCTTTCTAGACAACATAAGAATGGAGTTGTGGTGTAGATCTAGTGATAGAAAAGAGTTGAGTGAAGAAGTATGTTCAAAGTCAAAGGATATAACTAGGAAGGTTATGGACAGATTACTGCGTTTAAGGGTGATAAAGGCGTTGGAGGGATCGAAATGTGAAGATAAGTCATTTGATGAAGCTCTTCATGCACTGATTGAAAAGGCTGTGGGGCTATATCTAGGCATGGTCATGTACGGCGTTCGAACTCTTGATATGAAGGTGCTATGCAAGGTCAGAAAGGGATTTTATTATCGTAACTCCATCCTAACTCCTGGATATGTCGTCTTACTTGATATCGTTGAAGCGTTTCAATACACATTAGCAGGTTTTGTCGAGCCGCTAATGTTTATCTAGGCTTAAAATGGTTCGGTATAGCTGTGTTAATAGGCGTGTAGTGAAGAATTGAGGTGGTGCGATTGAAAATACCTAAGACCATAAGGACCTACTGTCCTCGATGTCGAACCCACACCGTACATACGGTATCCATATACAAGCACGGGAAGAGGCGAACCTTAGCGCAAGGTCAGCGCAGATACCTCAGGAAGCTAAAGGGTTACGGATCTAAGAGGAAACCTGAACAGAAACGATTTGCTAAAGTCACTAAGAAAGTTGTGTTAAAGTTAAAATGTACACAGTGTGGATATATCCAGCACCGTAAGGGTATACGGATGAAGAGGTACGAGCTCGTCGCGAGGTGATGTCATGGTTAAAAAGCGTAAAATCCTGATCCCAGAACCTAAGAGTCGATTCGTTAGAGTTCGCTGTCCTAAATGCGGTAATGAGCAAGTAATATTTGATCATGCAACGTTTCCTGTAAGATGTTTAGTATGTGGAGAACAGCTCGTAATACCTACTGGAGGTAAGGCTAAGATACTTGGAGAGATAGTAAAGATCTTAGGGTAAGCATTGAAGTAGCGGTGGTATTCAGTGAGTTTGGTTTTTAAACGTAGAGATCTGCCTGAAGTAGGAGAGCTGGTAATAGCTAGGATAAAGAGAGTTTTTGAGTATGGTGCATATGCGGATCTGGAAGAATTTGAAAATTTAGAAGCTTTTATCCCATGGAGTGAAGTTAGTACGCGATATGTAAGGGATATAAGATCTGTATTGAGAGAAGGACAGATTGTTGTAGGGAAAGTGATACGCGTAGACAAGAAGAAGCATCCACCACAGATAGACATATCGATAAAGAGGGTAAGTGAGGGAGAGCGAAGAGTTAGAATGATGCGATGGAAAAGGAATCAGAAAGCGCAGAAAATAATTGAGCTTGCAGCTAAAAAACTGGGTAAGAGCTTAGAGGAGGCATATGAGCGTGTGTGGTCCCCATTATACAAGGCATTTGCTGATGTACTATCCATATTCGAAGAGTGTGTTATTCAGGGACCTGATGTACTTCGCAATGTAGGTCTTCCTGAAGAGTGGATAGGCCCTCTATATGATGAAGCGCGACGACATATAGAGATCAAGAAAGTTAAGATCCGGGGATACTTTGAGATCCAAAGCTATAAGCCAGATGGTGTTGAAAGAATAAAGAAGTTCCTATCCGAGCTCGAGTCCGTTGAGATACCATATAGCCATACCACCTTGCGTATATACACCGTTGGCGCACCAAGGTATCAGATAGAGATCGAAAGTGCTGATTATAAGGTAGCTGAGAGGATCCTTTCCGAAATATTAAAGAAAGCTGAAAAGCTTTCAAGAGAACTAGGCCTGGATGTATATAACTTTAAACGTGAAGAAGTAGGTAAAGCTTGATGAAGTGGAAGATAAGGAAATGTCCTACCTGTGGAAGGTATACTCTTAAAGTCAAGTGTCCTCAATGTGGTTCTGACACTGTTGTCGCACACCCACATAGATTCTCCCCCGAAGACAAATACGTCAAGTACAGAGTGATGATTAAGTATCCTCATATTGTAATGAAGTTGGAGTCGCAAAGTGGCTACACAGCTGAAGGTCAATAGACTCTATATAGATGAGTCTTGTAAGGGCTAAAGATATGGACAAAGCATTAGTGCCATGCAATGCCCTCTTTAACTATGCTAAAGGGTATCTCTAAGTGTTTTGGTTTCTCTACTATAAGAATGCGATGCTGATGCAGCACCTCAATACGGGCTATAACATCTGCCCAAGGTTCTAAGTATTGAAATCCCGAAGGCTCTATGTGTGTCAGGTCATCGATATTATTAACTGCCTCCCGAATCTGGGCTGACGCTAATACCCATATACCGTTTGACGATATTACATCGAGTAGAGTAAGCAACGTAACAAATCTTTTCGTCTCATCTATCGATGAAGCTTCGACTCTATAATGAAAATTTATGCTATCAATAGCTATCATAGCTACACGGCTTATCAATGAGGTTCTGATAAGGGTGCTAATCAAGCTTATCAAGTGTAGGGTATCTAGAGCCTCCGCATACAAGACATTCTCACTGTCAAGTAGTCCAAGCTGTTCCGCTCTCTCAATGTAGTTAGGGCCTTCAGTACTTATGTATACGAATAGTGTTCGGTAAAGGTCGTGTGTCTCTCTAGCTTTCGATATGGAACATTTTATCACGTTAAGAATGAAGTTAGTTTTTCCAGAAGCTGCACGACCATATATAAGAATTTTCTTTGGCTCGCTAAACAGTACAGAGTCCAGCTTCTCATTACATGATGTTAGCTCAGTCGAGAACCGCTTCATCACATGGTCAGTACCCGTACTATTCATCATACTCACTATCTAGCAGATCATTTTAGTACAACGTAATATGTATCGTCCTTCACTCTTAGCATGCCTTTTGATATCAAAATTTCAAGCGCCTTTAGGAAGTATTGGTCCTCAACCATTATACCGTACCATTCTTTAAACTTCTCCTTAATCTCCTCTATCTTCCAAGCAGTCTTACCGCTTCTGGCTTCTTCAGTTAGCATCCTCTTTATGAACTGTACTGTATCCTCAAGCCGTGTCCATGGATACTGGAACCAGACCCACTCCTTCACCTCAATGTAATAGAAATCAGGTTTTATTTTCGCGACCGATGAGATCCACTGCAATGCAGCAGTCTTTAGTACGTCTGGTTTCCAGTTCTGCTCTATGAACTCCTTTGCTAATATCATCGAGTCACCGGTATCAACAATGTCATCGACAAGAAGCGCTTTCATTCCTCTTAAATCAATTGTATACTTGAATTTTATTACTGCTCGCTCACCCTTCATAGCAGCTTCGGTCCAGTGCTGGGATTGAATTGACAACAAATTCTCTACCCCTAGGAAATCACATATAAGTCTAGCTGGAACGAATCCGCCACGCGCTATGGCTATCACTACATCTGGTTGATATCCCTGTTCCTCTATCCTTTTTGCTAATCCTCTACTCCACTCTACGATTTCCTCCCATGTAACTAACCTTACAGGTATACGAGGCACACACAACACCTCTTTAACGAAGCTACCAACGTATATATACCTTATTATTCCCGACTATAAAATCGGCTCAAACGTGAGCCCCCCGCGCGCCGGCCCGCATAAGTTGGATGAGCCATTGGCGACCATGCATGCGGGTTCTCAAGGGGGGCGACACGGGACTTCATAAATACTTTACATAGTTTCGCATGCATACTAGATACGGTGTCATGCTATGTCAAGAGCTGAGATAAATCTTGAACGTCTTTTTGAGGCTGTGAAAAAGAGCGTCGAAGAGATTGAGAGAATATTGCAGGTTAAGGATTCTGTACGGGAGGAAATAATAAGAATTTCACGTGATATAATAAGGCTTTCAGGAGATGTCATTACGTATGTACATACGGGAGATCTTGAGAAGGCGAGAGAGTCATTAAAGAGAGCTGAGGACTTAGTACGAAATGTTATGCAGCTCGTTGAATCTCATCCAGAGCTTAAATATAGTGGGATAATCAACAATGCTCTATCAGAGTTTATAGAGGCAACACTGTTGCTACGTCTCGTCTCTAGCGGTGACATACCAACGTTTAGTGACCTCGGATTTCACTATATCCCATATTTGAATGGGCTATGCGACTTTGTTGGCGAGCTTAAACGTATGGCTATAGATGCGATGCGTAGAGATGACTACAGCTATGCACAAAAACTGCTGCAATTAATGGAGTGGATATACAATGAGGTTAGGAAACTTGATTATCCGGAAGCTTTAGTACCGGGATTAAGGCATAAGGTTGATGTGATGCGAAAGGTTATCGAGGATTTACGTACGTTTCTACTCGATTTAGAAAAGAGGTGGACATTGATACGCATGCTTGAGAAGCACACTGTTTCATGAGTTCGTAAAGTAGTATGACTAATGCTGTAACGACGTTGTAACTAGCGCTAGCAACCTTCATGGGCAACCTAATGATTAGTTTATCCGGGATAGACTCTACAATGTGTCGTGGAATACCATAGTCTTCGGCTCCTAGAATTACTCCCAAACGCTTTCCACAAGAATTTCGTAATAGCGACATATCACTAAACCCATAAGTTTCTAGCACTATGTACTTCAATCCTTGGTAGGCTTTAATTACGTCATCTAGGGAATCGAATAATCGTACTCCCCATACCGTGATGCGCGAACATTCTATCCCTGGCCTCTTAACTATGGCGATTTTCGAAATACCTAAACTCTTTGCTACACATATAACGTCTCGTACATTTTCATAATCCTTAGGATGGTAGAAGACTATGAGGTCTACACCTAACGTACATGTAGTATGCTTAGGAGGTTCAGCGTTCGATGTGGCAACCATACTAAGGTTCCTATACACGTATCTTGGTCCAAGGTTTAAGTTTTATATTGTTAGCAGCGATGTAGATTATAGACGTGTGATTGAATACAGTAGAATTCCGGTACGTGTGTTTCGAGCTCTTGTAAGCATAGCAGCAAGGGTTGATGATGTTCTACGTAATCTCAGTGCTGACACAGCTCTCGTAGTCTCTACCAACAGTGGTATTTCTATAGATAAGCTATCTACTACGCTAAATAATGAAGTCCTAGTTATAGTTCCGTTCCATCAGCGTATGCTCGAATCGTTGAAAAAGCTTACTCACAAGTCTCTCAAAGTTATTGAAATCAAAACTCTAGGGATTGAACCACTAAGATACGAAGCCGTTGCTACACTCTATGCACTGCTAAGTAGATATGAAGGATTGCATATCGTGACGAGTAAACGCGTAGAACGTGATGCTATTGATAACGTCAAGATTAGCGATCTGATATACTTAGGCAGGAAGATACTAGAATCCATTGAAAGTTTTGACAATAATTATGTACTTAGCTGCTCAGCCTCCATATCTATACTCAATAAGGTTTTGAAACGTTATGCTTTGAAAGCCGAACTACATAGATGTACTATCGAGATTCAACCTCTCGGAGAAATGGTGCAGGAAATAGATGTTGCGATTTATAGAACGTTGAGGAATGGTACAGAGTATGTTTGCAATTCGAAGATACTCTTCGATGGTGAAAAAGCATTGCTGTCCATACCTACAGATAGTGAGTGTCGCAATGTTGTGAAGCTTAGAATAGACATTGTACGTCGCTGCCTTGAAATTCATGGAAGGTGTATTGATGTCGAGTTACGCTCTGGTACCGTAGACTATAATCTGTTCTGGCATATCGCTGGCAGTATACACGACTAACCTTGTGAACCCTGCCTCGTGAAGAAGTGTCTCGATATCATACGCATTCACTACATCGCTATGTATTTCGACGACAATGTTTCTTACTCTCCAAAGCTCATCCTTAGCTTCTCTAAGAACTCGATCTTCTAGCCCTTCTATATCGATCTTTAATACATCGATAATGCCTATGTGTTTAAGTAACGTGCTTAATGTAATGCCCTTGACTTTGTGTATTCTTTCAATACCACCGTATTTTGAGGTATGTTCACCAATAATTGAGCTTACAGCACCGTAGTAACCGATGTACAATTCTAAAACTTTATTTCTATCTGATATAGCTACAGGATACAGCCTGACATTGTTTGCCTTGTTGAGTTTGATATTTGTGATTAGCAGCGATACAGCTTCTGGATTAGGCTCAACAGCGTACACCTTTCCTTCTTTACCGACAAGATAGGCAGCTGCTATGGTGTAGAACCCTATAAAAGCTCCGATGTCTAAGACTATGTATCCTCGCTTAGGAGTTGCATACGCTAACTTAAAGTAGTCGCAGCTAACTAAAACATGATCTAGGTTTCTAAATATTTGGGGTACCCACTTAGTTGGTATCAGAAAGCGAAGAGTTGTATCGTTAAATGGGATTGAGATTATGAGATGCTTTAAGAAGTACTTGACGACTCTCGAGTACAACTCCGTAAAATAGAGCTTTAAGATAGTTCTTGCAGCGTACTTACAGGGCAGGGTACATCACCGTGGATCGATACCTTGTTCTAATGGTTTCAGCTCCGAAATCTATTAAGATTGTTAATAGGGTGATTGAGGGGCTCAAGATGCAGATGGTGTGTCGCGGTGTTTTTGAGAGCGTTGATCGAGGGAAAGCACAGCTCTTTACGATGCTTATTGAGCGGTTAGGTGGTAGTGCTATGTTGTTAAAGATTGTAGATGAATGCGAAGAGGAGCACGATAAGTGTATAGGAGTTGCGGTAATAGAGCCTAAGGATGTTAGGAAAGGGTATAGACTATACCTCGTTGAGATGGTTAAGAGATTCGGTATACCGATCATGTATTCAGTTTCTCGAGGGTGTATCTCAGCACTATTGCCTAGCGCAAAGGAAGTCGAGGCTCTAAGGTCATATTTAAGGACCGTAGTCTCCGGAGACGAGAGGTTCATTGTGTCTAAGGCTATGATTTTGCGGCGTTGCGACCTTGAGAAACTACCTAGATTAGCTAAACATTGCTTCTCCGTATTGTTATGCCGCAAAAGCTTTGATAAGGTAGGTATTACTTTAGAAGACGTCCTTCATCGCTGGAGGCACGTACTCTGAACATACGCTGCCTTAGCATGAAGCCTATGGCGATACCTAGTATTAGCAATGCTAAGCAGAGACCCGTGACAACATGCCAGTCAACGGTGATTAGAACCAGAGTTACAGTTACTGTACAGTTGTGTGCAGCAATGGCACTATGGGGACACGCAACAGATGCCAAGATTCTTCCCGTAGCCCGGTACATGAACGCGTTTGTACATGTCTCGGTTCTGGAATTGGGTTGTCGGGCCGCTCGGGGATATAATGCCGGATGGGGTATGTAAAGCGCTACGAGCCCCGAGCGGCCCTGCAAAAAATCTTATTCACCTAGAACTTTTATATGTTTCAGTCCTCAACCTTTGATAACAGCTATTGAACGTAGTCTAACAACAGGTCTAACTATGTTAGCCCTCGTAGCCACATCGACAACTCTATCAACATCTTTATACGCATCGGGAGTCTCTTCTGCCAATTCTCGTACGGTTGCGGCTCTTACGAGTACTCCACGTTTTTCAAGCATTTCTATTACTTGACGTGGTGAGTACTTTCTGACGGCAGCCGCTCTACTCATCCAACGTCCAGCTCCGTGAGGTGCAGACCACCATATCTCGTGGGCTTTGGGACCTGGTATTGTTATATAGCTTGCTGTACCCATACTTCCTGGAATGAGCACTATTTGTCCGAATTCGCGGTGATCAGCAGGAATTTCAGGGTGCCCTGGTGGGAAGGCTCGTGTGGCGCCCTTCCTATGTACGACAACTTTGTACCTCTTACCTCCGATCTCGTGCTCTTCAACCTTGGCTATGTTGTGAGCCACATCATAGATCAACTTTATTCCTAGATGCTCTGGATCGGTGCCAAACACCTTAGCAAATGTCTCACGAGCCCAGTGAGTTATCACCTGTCTATTAGCCCACGCGTAGTTAGCTGCTGCAGCCATAGCGCTGAAGTAGTCCTGACCCTCACGACTATTGAACGGAACCGCTGCAAGTTCTCGATCTGGCGGATTAATGCCATACTTTCTCATAGCGCGCTCCATGATCATTAGGTAATCGCTGGCTACCTGATGACCTAAACCTCTTGAACCCGTATGTACCATTAATGTTATTTGGCCCTCCTCAAATATACCTATCTTCTTCGCCACGTCCGGCAAGTATATCTTGTCAACTACTTGTATTTCTAGGAAGTGGTTACCGCTCCCTAAGGTTCCAAGTTGTGGCGCTCCACGCTCTTTTGCACGTCTACTGACCTTTGAGGCGTCTGCCCAAGGTAATTTACCTTTGGATTCTGTGTGTTCAATATCGAACTCAGTAGCATAGCCTTGGCGTAAGGCCCACTGTGCTCCCTCCTCTAACACTTCATCTAGCTGTTGAACTGTTAGTCTGAGTTTTCCTGTGGCGCCGACACCGCTTGGTATGTTTCTGAATAGCGCTTCAACAAGCTCTTTAAGTTTAGGCTTTATATCGTTTAATGTTAGATCTGTTCGTAGTACGCGTACACCGCAGTTAATGTCGTATCCAACGCCTCCTGGACTCACGACGCCGTTCTCAACATCGAATCCAGCAACTCCACCTATGGGGAATCCGTAACCCTGATGACCATCGGGAAGAGTGTAGCTAGCCACCTGTATACCAGGTAGACATGCAACATTTGCTGCTTGCTCTAACGTTGCGTCCTCACGCATCTTATTCAACAGAAACTCATCAGCAAATATTATAGCGTCAACCTGCATACATTTCTTGTAGTCCTTCGGTATGAGCCATGTGACATCGTTAATCTTTTTCAGCGGTGGAGCCATAGTATGACCCAGTACATCTTATGAATCATCAGATTTATAAAGTATTGCTTTCGTAAGCCATGATAAGAAGGGCTTTGAAGCTCTCAATTAGACTGTTAACTGATTAGGGAAGGCATTAATGTTGCGTGTACTATCTTTAGATTTCGCCGGTGTCATAGCGCCAAAAGACTTTATAGACTATTTCTGGTTTGTTGCATTGCCACGTAGGATAGCCAAGCTTGAAAAGATACCTTTATACGAAGCTATGAAGTTCGTCGAGCGTGCTTACGAAACGGTTTCTCGTAACACGTTGGAGTGGTACTTACCACAGTACTGGGCGCTACGCTTTGGAGTAGAAGATCTGCTTGAGGATGCAATACATGAATCGCTCTCGATAGCTGAGGTGTATGGCGATGCCTTAGAACTCATACCCATGCTTGCCACGCGCTATACGCTAGTGATAGCTACTAATACCCCGAGGAGCATGGTACTCAAATTCTTGGACAAATACCCCACAATCGGTAAGTGCATTAAGCGAGTGTACTCGTGCATTGACGATCTCAGGGTCCCAAGGAAGGATAGGGAGTTCTATATCTACATGCTCAGAGACTTAGGGATTAAGCCTACAGAGCTTCTCCATGTAGGAGACGATCCGTTGTATGACGGCGCTATACCTCGAGAGCTCGGAATAAAGGCTATAGTTATCGATAGGCGGAGTAGGTGCGGAAAGTACTTAAGAGACCTTTACCAACTAGTCGAAGAGCTTGGGGGATGAAGTCTCGGGATTAAGGGGTGATAGGTGATCGTGCCTGCCGCCTCTGACCCAAAGGTCTTACGAACACTTTTAATCTAGCTTAATGAAAGAGCACTGAGGTTAGATAGTAAAGGCGTTCAAAGCGGTGATGTTAACGCATGCCAGTGTGGCGATACCCCCATCTAAAAAACATAGATCCGGAACGCTCAGCTCGAGCTGTTATAAGAGATGCTCCTATATCGTATAAGGAGGCTTACGAAGTCTGCAAGGTCATAAGGGGTATGATGCTTAGAGAAGCGAAGGAATTCCTTAAGCGTGTTATTGAACTAAAAGAGCCTGTTCCATATACCCGTTACAAGCTCGGTATAGCTCATAAGCCTGGCTTACCTACACGTTGGAGTAAGTGGAAAACGCCTATCGGTAGATATCCTGTAAAGGTGGCAAAGTACATACTTAAGCTTCTCGAAAACGTTGAGAACAACGCTAGTAATAAGGGGTTAAACGTTGATCGTCTCAGGATAGTGCATATAGCGGCGCATAAAGGGCCTTATTTAAAGAAGTGGATGCCTAGAGCTTTTGGACGTCTTACACCTTGGTTTAGATCGCACGCATCTGTGGAGGTTATTGTAGCTGAGGTGTGAGATCTTATGGTCAACATAAAGAGGTACTTTATCGAGCACGGCATTCAGAGAGTTGCTATAGACGAGTATCTAGCGAGTAAGTTCTGGCGTGCTGGTTACGCAGGTGTAGACATCCTCCGCACGCCTCTAGCTACCCGAATAATAATATATGCAGCAAGGCCTGGCATGATCATAGGACGCAGAGGTCAAAACCTTAGAAAACTACAAGCAGTATTTGAAAAGCTTTTCAATATAGAGAACCCGCAAATCACAGTAGTTGAAGTTGAGAACCCAGACCTTAACGCTCGTGTTGTGGCCTTTAACATAGCGTTAGCATTGGAACGAGGTATACACTTCCGTCGTGCTGGCTACATAGCTCTTAGAAGAGTCATGAATGCTGGTGCTGTTGGATGTGAGATCGTGATAAGCGGTAAGCTTACAACCGAGAGAGCGAGATATGAGAAGCTACGTGCAGGTAAGGTGTACAAATCTGGTGAGCAAAGTCTGCAGCTTGTGGATAGAGCCGTAGCACACGTATTACTCAAGCCCGGTGTTTATGGCATAGAGGTTCTCATCACCAAGCCTGGAATCACTGCTGATTACGTTGAGATACTCCCACCAGAAAAGGTGAAGGAGAAGTTCCCAGAACTCATGGTAGGACAAGAACAGTCGCAGAAAACCTCTTCCAGTTAATGAATAACATGCTCTGTAGTAGGTGGTACGTATGAGTGATAGACCACTAAAACCGGATGAGATTAGAGCTATGAGCCCCGAGGAAAGGTTGAAGCTCCTCTCCGAATTGCGTATGGAGCTTGCTAGGTTGAGAGAACAAGCAAGGGTAGGTACCCTAACCAATGTTGCTAAGATACGCATAATCCGCAAGAATATCGCTCGTATACTTACCATAATCAACGAGGAGAAGAAGAAAGAGAAGGAAAGAGGTAGAAAGTAATCTTCGAATTGGTCAGCACCGTTCATAAAGGCTATGCCCCATATCGTGGTATGGTATGAAGCATAGTGCGGAGAATATAGTGTATCACGAACTGATAGGCTTAGAAGTCACGGTGATACTGCATAGCGATCCTACGCTTGTCGGGCTTCGGGGTATTGTCATCGATGAAACTAGGTATACATTGAAGATACGAACCAGAGAAGGGGATAAGCGTATACCCAAACTTTACGGAGTCTTTAGGTTTCGACTACCAAGCGGTCTGGAAGTCGATGTTGATGGAAGCTTAATAGTGGGTCGTCCAGAAGATCGAGTTAAAAGGGTAAAGTTTAGACGCTCTTGAATGTGGAATACGGTGATGAGAATGAGTACAACTAGCGACAAGAACGTAAGGGTTAGGGATATAGGGATACGCTATCCGGGATTAGAACCTCCAAAGACTGTGTGTGACGATAAAAAGTGTCCCTGGCATGGCAAGGTTAGAGTACGTGGACTACTTCTTGTAGGCAAGGTTGTGAAGGCAAAGATGCAGCGTACTGTTGTTGTTGAGCGTGAATATCTGGTATGGGTACGAAAGTACATGAGGTATGAGCGCAGGCGCAGTAGGATACATGCACACAATCCACCGTGTATAAATGCTAAGGAGGGCGACATAGTGCTCATTGGCGAGACTAGACCGTTAGCTAAGAGCGTTGCTTTCGTTGTTTTAGGGGTATTAAAGCGAGGAGAAGAGAAGAAGTAAGTTGGTCAGAGGCTGAGAGATTATGGGTGTTAAGAGAGCAAAGATCGGCGCAGCATTTTCACGTCGTAGACGAGTGGCAGGAATTCAGGTGGGTACGAGACTGGTTGTAGCTGATAACAGCGGTGCTAAGGAGGTAGTCGTGATAGGCGTACCAGAGGTAAAAACACGCCTTAGGAGACTACCCTATGCAACTGTTGGCGATATGGTTGTAGTGACTGTGAAGAAAGGAACCCCCGATATGAAGGGCCAGGTAGTTAGAGCTATTATAGTAAGGCAGAAGAAGCCCTTCAGAAGACCGGATGGTACATGGGTTGCGTTCGAAGACAATGCCTGTGTCATCGTTACTCCCGAGGGTATGCCAAAAGGTAAAGAGATAAGAGGCCCAGTTGCAAGAGAGGCCGCTGAACGGTGGTCACAGATAGCTAATCTAGCCACAATCATAGTCTAGGTGTGAGTTATGGAGCTGAAATCTCGACAGCCAAGAAAACAGCGCAAGGTGTTCTTTAACCTACCTCTACATCTACGCTGGCACCTACTTAACGCACCTCTTTCGCCTGAGTTGAGGAAGGAGCTTGGGATAAAGCGTCTACCTGTACGCAAAGGTGATGTTGTACGGATAATGAGGGGTGATTGGAAAGGTCACGAGGGTAAAGTCGTTAAGGTCGATCTTAAGCGCGTGGCAATATATGTTGAGGGTGTAACGGTTAAGAAAGCTGATGGAACTGAGAGGTACTACCCGATCCACCCATCCAAGGTAATGATTGTGAAGCTTGGTGAGATTGATGAGGTTCGCAGAAAAATAATTGAGCGTAGGCTTGCAGCACGAAAAGAGCTCGTCAAGAAGGGTCTGGCTAAACCTCTTAATGAAGAGCAGCAGAAGCTTCTTGATGAAGCCTTAAAATCCGCAGCTCAATCGACGACACAATAAAGTAGTGCGGTGTGAGCTATGGCCAAGATGGGCGGGTCTCGTCACTTAAAGAGGCTGGCTGCTCCAGCATTTTGGCCTATACTTAGGAAAGAATACAAATGGGTAGTAAAGCCTTGTCCAGGTCCTCATCCTATTGAGCGCTCTCTACCGTTGTTAGTACTCATTAGGGATGTGTTTGGTTATGCGGAGACGGCACGTGAAGCTCGTAGGATAATAGTTGAGGGTAAGGTATGGATCGACGGTACTCCAAGGAAAAACTATAAGTTTCCAGTAGGCTTGATGGATGTGATATCGTTTCCCGATATCGATGAGCATTATCGCATGGTACCATACCCGACGAAATATCTATGGCCTATCAGGATACCCAAAGACGAAGCGAATCTCAAACTTGTTAGAATAGAGAACAAGACCACTGTAAAGGGTGGTCATATACAGCTCAACCTACATGATGGCCGTAATATACTGATTAGGGTAAGCAATCCTACCAAACCTGAAGAAGATGTCTTCAAGACTATGGATAGCCTACTGATCAAGGTACCATCACAGGAGATTGTTATGCATATACCGTTTGAAATTGGTAGCTATGCTGTGGTCATAGGTGGTCGAAACGTTGGTAGATTTGGTAGAATCGTTGAGGTTCAGAAAGGTATGGGTAGGGAAAGAACTCTCGTAACTTTAGAGGATGATGAAGGTCACCGTTTCCAAACTATTCTCAGCTATGTATTTGTTGTGGGTAAAGATAAGCCAGTGATAAAGTTGAGGGATTGATCATGAGTAGCCTGGCTGTTATCAGGAATGGTATGATAACACTTGGCGAGATCCCTGAACACTTCACTAGCAGTATTTTACCGCAGGAAGTGGTTAAGCAGATTCTTGAAAAATGGCGAAATAATCCAATGCTCGTACCCCGCATTGCTAAGGTTACAGTAAATATCAGTGTTGGTGGTAGTAGTGAAAGACTTGAAAAAGCCGTTAAAGTTCTTCGCATGCTAACAGGTCAAGAACCATCGATACGCCGTGCTAAACAGACAATCAAGGAGTTTGGGATTAGCCGAGGACAACCTATCGCAGCTGTAGTCACTCTGCGAGGTGCTAAAGCTGTTGAGTTCTTAAAGAAGGCATTCTACGCCATAAATTACACTCTTAAGCAGAGCAGCTTCGATCCCTATGGCAATGTAGCTTTCGGTATAAGAGAGCATATACTATTGCCAGGCGTTAAGTATGACCCTGAGCTGGGGATCTTCGGTATGGACGTAGCTTTGACGCTTGAAAGACCTGGTTTCCGTGTTATGCGTCGAAGACGCTGTAAAAGGCTTTCAATACCGAAAAGGCACCGAGTAACCCCTGAAGAATCCATGCTCATGTTAGAGCTCTTATTCGGTGTACGTATAGTACCTAAATAATTACACGGTAGTGTACGGAGCTGGGTGATACCATGGGTAAGTATAGACCTCCTGCAGAGCGTAAGTATGGTAGAGGAGTACAAGTTTGTAGAAGGTGTGGCTCTAGAGATGCTGTAATACAAAAGTATGGCCTATACCTGTGTAGGCAATGCTTCCGCGAGGTCGCTTTTGCTCTCGGATTTAGGAAGTACAACTAGGTATGGTGACTAAGCCATGGTGATGATGGACACTTTAGCTAATGCGCTTGCAGCGATAACAAATGCCGAGATGAGGCGGAAAAGCGAGGTTGTGATATGGCCAGCTTCAAAACTTATAATCAGGGTCTTGAGGGTGATGCAGCGATATGGCTACATAGGAGAGTTTGAGTATGTTGACGATGGTCGTTGGGGTAAGATAGTCGTTCAATTATTAGGTAGGATAAATAAGGCTGGAGCCATTAAACCTCGCTGGCCCGTTACTTACAGAGAGCTCGTAACGATGCCTCACTGGCTAAGAAGATTCCTACCCTCAAGGGACATAGGCATACTAATCATATCCACATCCCAGGGTGTGATGTCTCATAGGGAGGCGATTGAGAGACGAATTGGCGGTGTCTTGCTAGCGTATGTATACTGAGGCGGTGTTTATGACTAAGGCTGTACACATAGTTCAGGAGGTCGATATACCCTCGGGCGTAAGTGTGGAGATCGAGGGATTGAAAGTTAGAGTTAGAGGCCCTAAGGGGCAACTTGAACGCGATTTTTCACATGCTAAGGGTGTTCTGATTAGAAAAGAGGATAGTAAGGTCATTGTCGAAGCATACTTTGCAGATAGGCGTAAAAAGGCATTAGTGGGAACGATAGCAGCTCATATCGAGAACATGATCATAGGCGTTACTAAGGGTTGGAGGTACAAGCTCAAGATAATCACGACGCACTTCCCGGCAACGGTTAGAGTCGTAGGTCGTGAAGTTCTGATTGAGAACTTCTTGGGAGAGAAGGCGCCTAGGAGGGCGAAGATTGTTGGAGACGTTAAGATCACTGTCAAAGGAAGGGACATTATCATAGAGGGCATAGATCTTGAAGCCGTGGCACAAACAGCTGCTAACATTGAACAAGCGACGAAGGTTAAAGATAAGGATAGGCGAGTCTTTGTTGACGGGATATACATATATGAGCGAGGGACAGCAGAATGAGCGTTGAGAAGAATGAGATATCTCAGTTTATTGAGAAAAGGGAGGAGATTTTAGAGTACAAGGAGAACTTGCGTAAGATCGGTCTTAGGAAGCTCAAACTTAAGCGTAAGAAGCCTGAGTTTCTACGATGGTTATGGTGGAAGTTCATTAAGTTTCAGAACAATTTGAAGTGGAAGAGACCGCGTGGAAAAGATAATAAGATGAGGCTCAAACTCAAGGGATATCCACCGATGGCTTCTGCAAGCTACGCTCTACCCACCGAACTTCGATTTCTACATCCATCAGGCTTAATACCCGTAACCATAACTAGCGCTGCAGAATTGGAAAAACTAGATCCATCGAAACACATAGTTTACATATCGTCTAGAGTAGGGCTCAAGAAGAGGATTGAGTTAATTAGGTTAGCTAAGGAGAAAGGCTTTAAGGTTGCGAATGCATGACTCTTTGAGGTAGTAGGCCATGGACTTAAGGTACCAGCGTAGGCTAGCTGCTGAAATACTAGGTGTTGGAGAAACAAGGATACGATTTGATCCAGAGCAGTTAGACCGTGTTGCTAGCGCCGTTACTCGTGAGGATATAAAGAGGCTTATTAAGGACGGTGTGATAAGCGTTGAGCCTCCTCATAGCAATAGTAGAGGACGGTGGAGAATCCGCCATGAGCAGCGTAAGAAGGGGAGACGAAGAGGTCCGGGAAGAAGGAAAGGATCAAAGAATGCTAGAGAGGACAGGAAGGAGAAGTGGGTCAATACCATAAGGAAGATACGCAGGTTCTTACGATGGCTCAGAGACCACGGTATAATTGATAGGAGGACGTATAGGAAGCTTTACATGATGGCTAAGGGCGGCGCATTCGATAGCTTGGCTTCCCTAAAGAGGTATATGAAGGATCGTGGACTACTACCACAGGACTATAAGTAATGGTGTCTAGTCATGGCTCACGGTCCTCGGTACAAAGTTCCGAAGAGGAGGAGAAGAGAAGGTAAAACCAACTACTACAAGAGGTACAAAATGCTTCGAAGTGCAAAGCCGCGGTTTGTTGTTAGAAAAACTAACAAGTACATTATAGTCCAGGTAGTCTATGCAACGCCAATAGGCGACTACACTCTCGTGGCTGCGCACAGTCGTGAGCTTGTTAAGTACTTCGGGTGGAAGGGAGGGACGAAGAATACGCCAGCGGCATACCTAACGGGATTACTTGCTGGGCTACGTGCTGTAAAGCTTGGGATAGTAGAGGCGATTCCAGATATAGGTTTGCATAGGCCCACAAAAGGAGCCAAGGTCTTTGCAGCTATCAAGGGGGCTATCGATGCAGGTATGAAGATCCCCTGTTCAGAAGAGGTCATCCCATCAGAGGAAAGGATACGTGGTGAAACAATAGCCAAATATGCTGAGATGCTTGCTAATACAGATCCAGCTAAGTTCCAGAGACAGTTCTCAGGGCTGCTTAGTAAGGGTTTCGATCCAAGGGACTTGCCGAAACACTTCGAACAGGTTAAAAACCTTATCCTCCAGGTATACTCAGCTATTCCAACATCTAATATAGGCTCGGAACTATTACACCAGTCAACGTAAGGTAGGGGGTGAGGCGCGTGAGCTCATCACGATCAATCGAGGAATGGACTCCTAGAACGAGACTTGGATGGTTAGTGAAGCAGGGTAAGATAACGTCTATAGAGCAGATATTTGCAAATAATTGGGTTATAAAAGAACCTGAGATAGTTGATGTCCTCTTACCCGATCTACGACATGAGGTTCTCGATATCACACTTGTTCAGAAGATGACTGATGCCGGGCGAATTTCCCGCTTCCGTGTACTGGTTGTTGTAGGTAATGAGAATGGATTTGTTGGAGTTGGTCTAGGAAAGGCTCGTCAGCTTCGTGTAGCCATAGAGAAGGCTATTGTCGATGCAAAGCTGAACATCATTCCCGTAAGGCGTGGATGTGGTAGCTGGGAATGTAGATGTGGAGAACCACATTCTGTGCCGTTTAGGGTAAGGGGAAAGGCGGGGAGCGTTGAGGTCGAATTGATACCGGCTCCTCTTGGTACAGGTCTTGTAGCAGGCAACGTGGCTAAGTCAGTGCTTAGACTCGCTGGAATAAGGGATGTATGGACTTGGACTCGAGGCGAAACTAGAACCACTATCAACTTCGCTAAAGCGGTATTCGAAGCCTTAAGAAATACCAATAGGTTTGTCACCCCATACGATTGGTCAAAGCATAGCTAGGCAAGGCGGTGGGTGACCATATAGTGGCGCTCTATGCAATTATAAGAATACGCGGAATCCCAGACACCCCCTACGACATTGAGTATACGTTAAGACTCTTACGCCTTGTAAGAAAGTTCCACTGCGTACTGTACCCCGATACCCCCTCGATTAGGGGTATGCTGTTCAAGGTAAAGGATTGGGTCACTTGGGGCGAGATAGATAGAGAAACCCTTATAGAGCTTCTACGTAATCGTGGACGAGTAGTGGGGAACAAGCCTCTTACGGATGAGTATGTGAAGCGAAAGCTGAAACTTTCATCTATTGAAGAATTAGCCGATATGCTGCTGGAGGGCAAGCTGCTATTTCACAAACTTGAGAGCTACGGGATAAAACCGGTATTCAGACTCCATCCACCAAGAGGAGGATTTAAAGGAAGTACGAAGAAACCCTATGGAGCTGGTGGTGAGCTAGGTTATAGGGGGCCAGCAATAAATGAGCTGATTAGGAGGATGATTTAACCATGGTTGTGAGGAGAGAGAAGAAGAGTAGGAAAATGCATGGGTATAGGAATAGGGGTTGGGGTAACGTAGGTCAGCACAGGAAAGCAGGTTCTCGGGGTGGTGTTGGAGCTGCTGGTATGCATAAACACTACTGGTCATGGGTAGTGAAGTACTTCCCTGACTGGTTTGGTAAGAGAGGATTTACTCCGCGTGGTCCCGAACATACACCTGTAGTCACAACTATTAATGTTGGTCGATTAAATGAGATAGCAGCAGATTTGGTTCGAACAGGTACAGCCGTTTACGATGGTAACAGAATCGTTATCGACGTTACGAAGATGGGTATAGCAAAGGTGCTCGGAGGAGGACGTGTAACCTATCCGATAAAGCTGATAGCTTACGATGTTAGTGAGCGTGCTAAGGAGAAGATTGAAAAGGCTGGCGGCGAAGTTGTTATAGTTGGTAAGTAGTTTTGTTATGTAGTTTTGTTATTCAGCTTACGATAATCCGTAGTGTATTTAGCAACGGTGTTCGCTAGGCTTGTTCGGTATTCACGCTCCTCGTAATCTACGTAGTAATAACGCTTTATAATCCGATTTTGTAACCCTCTGCAATAGGTGCAACGTCATTGGGTGTGTTAGATGTACTAGCACGCATAGGGCTCATAATACCATCAGCTCCACGACCTATACAGCGCGTACCTCTCGGTAAACGCCTGCTATTCACTTTGTTAGCTGCTCTCGTATATGTAGCGTTAGCCTCGACCCCCCTCTACGGGATTCAAACAGCCGGGCTTGCAGTGCCACTATCACCAATAGTGAGCATAGTTCTCGCGATGAGGCAAGGAACGTTAGCACAGCTTGGGATAGGCCCCATAGTAACGGCTGGCTTAATCCTTCAGATACTGGTAGGTGCAAAGCTTGTTAACATCGATTTAACAGACCCTGAGAGCAGAAAGAAGTTCACCTTAGCATCGAAAGGATTAGCAATACTTCTATGCTTTATTGAGGCGGCAGGCTTTGTTATTAGCGGGGTGTACTGGTATAACCCTGCACAAATACCGCTATTCATTAAGTTAATAGTGCTGCTACAGCTTGTATGGGGAGCGATCATCATAGTTATGCTAGACGAAGCAATTCAAAAGGGTTGGGGTATCGGTAGTGGAATCAGCTTATTCATACTGTTAGGCGTCGCTCAGTCGTTCTTCCTAGACCTGTTCTCACCTTTAGAATCGGCATCTATTCGGATGCCGGAACACAAAGAGATATTCGGCATAGTGCCATACACAATCAGTAGCGTAATGAGTGGAACGTTCGATGTATGGTACGTGTTCGTTCATAGAGCCATATATGGCTACCCAACGTTTATGGGCCTTATAGCGACCATAATCATCATGGTACTCCTTGTATACCTAACCTCTTCGAGAATAAACGTGCCAATAACCAGTCCGAGACTACGTGGTATAAGATCGAGGATACCACTACAGCTACTCTACGTAACGAACATACCGGTTCTCTTGACGGCCATCCTGATATCAAACATCAATGTATTCTTAAGCCTAGCTGAGCGTGTGTTCGGTGTAGAGGTCACAACCTTAAGAAGCTTCCTCACACCACCATCGCTGTATAGCTTTATATATCGTCCGCTAGAATCCGTAGTCTACTCAGCGATGTTTATTGGACTGGCCATAGCATTCGGCCTTATATGGATCGAGATTGCTGGATTGAATCCACAGGCACAGGCAGAGAACTTAATACGTGCAGGCCTCGAAATTCCAGGGATTAGAAGGAATCCAAAGCTATTAGCCACATACCTGTCAAGATACATATACCCATTGACATTCTTTAGCTCAATCCTCGTAGCGGTCATAGCGCTGATTGGCGATATCTTTGGCACTTATGGTACTGGAACGGGTTTGCTATTAGCTGTCGGAATACTCTACAACTACTATCAGATACTAGCCTATGAAAGGACGCTCGAGATGTATCCAGCGTTGAAGAGGTTGCTTGGAGAGTAAGGACGGGAGTATGATCTTTAGGATAGCGGCGTTAATAGCTTTAGCGATAGGCTTCGCACTCAATATCTTAGCGCTCAAGCTCACGGCGAAGATAGTTAAGAGATATCGATTAGCTGAACGTGGACATCACGTTGAGCGCATGCTTAGGAAAGCCGGTATAAGCAGTAAAAAACGTGCGATTGCAAGTTATCAGGTTAAGCGATTACGTAGTTCATTATTTAAGACCTCCCTACTGCAATTCATTGTCCCATTCACAGTCTTCCTATTAACACTCATAGCTTCGTCTCTCGCCGTTAGCTACGTACTCTTTAAACACATCGGTGTGGCTTCACCAGTAATAGTCTTGGTAGGTTCGTGTATAGCGTTCGTACCGCTTGAAGTACCGTCAGACAGTACTTGCACTGTCTATGTAGTATGGCTTCAGTTTCTAATCTTTCTATTGTTCTCGCCATGGTATAGTTACGAAATTCGCAAGGCTGTTGAACGTTCTAAAGCTTAAAGGTTTCAGCTCTAATCAAAGAGCTTACGGGAAGCGCTATGCCCAGGCCTATGTACAGATCTAGGTCGATGAAGCGAGTAATTCGAAGAACGCCTGGTGGAAGAGTGGTTATACACTACGAGAGGAGGAAGAATACGGTAATGCGCTGCGGTCGTTGTGGTGCGATACTCAATGGAGTACCAATAAAGGATTCTGAGCGTCGAAAACTGCCCAAGACTAAGAAGAGACCTGAACGTATGTTTGGCGGTGTGTTATGCGCTAGATGTCTGAAAGAGATATTGAAGGAGGCGGTGCGGTCTAGCATTGTCCAGAGCTAAGAAGGGATTAACGATAGTCGTTAGCGGTCCTCCGGGCAGCGGCAAAACGACTTTAGCTCGAATGCTTGCTGACAGACTCGGACTGAGGTATGTTTCTATAGGGCAGCTATTTCGTGATATAGCTCGTGAACGTGGAGTCAGTGTTGCTGAATTAAATAGGTTAGCAGAGCAAGACCCTAGCATAGATCTAGAGCTTGATAGGAGAGCTCGTGAGGAAGCAGCGCGGGGCAACGTTGTCATCGATGGCCACATAACGGCATGGATAGCGCGAGATCTAGCTGACATATGTATAGGCGTTATAGCATCTCTTGAAACGCGTGTTGCAAGGATTGCTCAGCGCGAAGGTAGACCTCTGGAAGAGGTGCGTCGGGAGACGCTAGTTCGTGAAGAGGTTGAGCGCCGCAGATTTAAGAAGCTCTACGGTATCGACATCAATGATCTATCGGTATTCGATATCATCATCAGTAGTGAGGTATTCAATCCGAATGAAATACTCGAGATAGTCATGCAAGCTCTTCGTATAATTGCGCAAAAGCGTGGTATCGAGATTAAAGCTTAAAATACCTAAAACACCTTATTAAGCTATGCTTTAGCATAAGTTGGGGGTCAACACTATGCCAGCTATAGAGATAGGTAGGATCTGTGTTAAGATAGCTGGTCGTGAAGCAGGAAGGAAGTGTGTGATAGTGGATATAATAGACGAGAATTATGTGCTAATCACAGGTCCTAAACAGCTAACGGGAGTTAAGAGACGAAGATGTAACATCAACCATATTGAGCCTCTTGATAAGAAGATAGACATCCCTAAGGGTGCTTCAGACGAGGAGGTGCTGAAAGCTTTAGAGAACGCAAACCTGATAGACTTTATGAAGGAGCGTGTTAAGATAAAGACTACTCCTGTCCTATTTGCAAAGCGTGCATAGAGAAGGTATAGCATCCAGGGCTCATAATCAGTGGATAGCACAGAGCTTCACATCCTACGCTTCTCATTTGCGCTAATGCTATTACACACCGCTAACCTCACAAAGGATAGGTGTGTAGTTTGTAACCGAACAGGTTTTCGACAACTTATAAAGCTCATTTAACTAATCCGAATGGTGGGTCAAGACTTGAGCGACCTGGTAAGGAGAGGCTTTGACTTCATCACTCAGCTTGATCGTATTGGCGGAGTCAATAGACAGTGGATAACTAGGATCGATAACGAGGTTACGGATCCAAAATACGGCTCCATTCCGTGGGAGAGACCTATTGATGAATATATAAAGAAGGGGTTGATAGTTCTTGACAAACCTCCAGGGCCTACAAGTCATGAGGTGGTAGCATGGATCAAGAAGATGATAGGTATTGAGAAGGCTGGACATGGAGGTACCCTAGAGCCCAGCCCCGTGGTATGGGGCTGGGCGGGGAGATCCGAAGGTTACGGGTGTGCTGCCAGTAGCTCTAGCCAGCGCCACTAAGCTCATCGGTCTAATCATGCACTCCGTGAAAGAGTATGTAGCTTTGATGGAGGTACATAGTGAGGTAGCTCCAGAGAAGGTAGTTGAAACTCTTAACATGTTTGTTGGTAAGATATACCAGCGCCCTCCACTCAGATCGTCGGTTAAGAGGACGCTTAGAGTTCGTGAAATATACGACATAGAAATCCTGGAGATAGAGGGTAGGCATGTTCTATTCCGAATCAGGTGTCAATCCGGTACATACATACGAAAGCTATGTCATGATGTCGGGCTTCTGCTAGGTGTTGAAGCGCATATGCGAGAACTACGCCGCACTGCCACAGCTCACCTACGTGAAGACTTTAACTTAGTGACGCTTCATGAGGTTTCTGAAGCGCTTTACCTATGGAGAAATTATAAGGATGATACATTACTTCGAAAGGTGATTCTACCTGCTGAGTTTATCGTGGCTCATCTACCGAAGATAGTCATCAAGGACACGGCCGTTGATGCCATAGCTCACGGTGCTCAGCTAGCGGTTCCTGGAATAGTCAAACTTCATGAAGGGATTTCGAGAGGTGATACGGTGGCTATAATGACCTTAAAAGGTGAGCTTGTGGCGATAGGTAAGGCGGAGATGAGTAGTGAGGAAATGCTATCCTCCGATAAGGGTGTTGCTGCAAGGATTGTCCGAGTGTTTATGGAGCCTGGGGTATATCCAAGAGCTTGGAAGAAGTCGAAGAGTACTACAGCTGAGAAGGGTTAGGAGATTATGGGTCACTACTACAGTTCTGCAAGGCGACGAAGTCTTTACATGCTTATCTCGGACTACATTCGTGGAGTAACGGTTGAGTTCGAAACTGCAGCAGGTCTATTCTCTTATGAGACGGTAGATAAGGGGACCAAGCTGCTACTAGAGGTTGCTGAGATACCAGAAAGCGGTACAGTGCTTGATCTAGGTTGTGGCTATGGAGTTATAGGTATAGTGCTCGCTAAACTTAACCCCAAACTTCGTGTGTACATGGTCGACATCAATCGGGAGGCGGTAAAACTTGCAAAACGCAATATTAAGAGGAATAGAGTTGAGGATCGAGTAACAGTTCTCTTAGGCGACCTCTATGAGCCGGTGAAGGGTATGAAGTTTGTAGCCATATATTCCAACCCTCCACTAGCTGCAGGAATGGATGTGGTCAAGAGGATGATTACCGAGGCTCCTAACTATCTCGAGCCGGGAGGGACCCTCCAAATTGTTGTGCGAAAGGGTGCAGAAACAGTTAGGAAGTGTATGGAAAGGACTTTCGGAAACGTTAAGCAGCTAGTATCTAAAGGAGGATACAAGGTATTTCTCTCGAGAAAGGAGGTCTGAGCATTAAAGCCCTAATCAAAGCTTATAGAACTGTAACGCTACACACTCCCTCCGGAGAACGGCTAGTTTAACAGCTATCCACATGGTAGGAACGTAGTGGTGCCGGGGTGCCCGAGCGGTCTAAGGGGCCGGCCTTGAGAGCCGGTGGGGCAACGCCCCGC
>DQTV01000074.1 GCA_015662595.1 Ignisphaera aggregans | reverse complement strand
AGCGCTATGGCACCGTTGCCACGTGTCTTCCATGGTATTGATGGGTTTAAGCGTACAAGGTGGGGGTAATCAAGAAGCTTCACATTTAGTTCATGTTGTAAAAGTCCTAGGAGGTATGTTGCTGCATGTGTTGTACATCCACCGTATGGTGAATCCACATCGTCGAAGGCTAAATGAAGTTCACACAGATCGTCACGAGTCATTAGCTCAGAACACGGGTTTCGACAATGATCATAGTGAGTGTTGATCTAACTTTTGGTATCTTCCTAATTCTCGAAGTCACAATCTCTTTCAATTTTTCTGTAGTTTCAGCTTCCACCTTCGCAACTATATCGTACACACCGTAAACAATGTAAGCCTCTTTAACTCCCTCAAGATTTGAAAGCTGGTTAAGAACCTCTTCCTCAGCACCAATATCAGTGTTTATTAATACTATTGCTTTGGGCATACACATCACCTTAATCCGTCTCCCCACTAAATGGTTAGAGTCCTATAAAAGTCTGTTTGGTAAACAGTACAACAGACGTGGGATGATGAATGTGAGCACAGTTAGAGTGTATGTGCTAACTCGGGGTGAGGATGAACCTGAGAAGTGTACAGCTGAACGACTCATTCGCAGTGGGTTAGCCAAGCGAATATATAGAATTGAGGATATACCTCCTCAGGCAATAACTCTTAACCCATTTGCAAAAACATACGTTAAGAAGACCGATCGAGATATGGTGAGGCGTTGGGGGATTGTTGCAATCGATGTGTCGTGGAAACGCGGTATAAAGATGCTTAAGGAGTTACGTAGGGGAGTTCAGAGGGTAATACCGCTGCTTATCGCAGCTAACCCAATAAACTTTGGTAAACCCTTCAGACTTAGTACGGCGGAGGCCCTTGCAGCAGCATTGTATATAACTGGATTTGAAAGAGAAGCTATCTCAATGCTTAGGATATTTAAGTGGGGCCCAAACTTTCTGAAGCTCAATGACGAGCTTCTTAATAAGTATCGAGAGGCGCTAAGTGATGATGATATAGAGATGGTAGCGAAGACCTATTTCAAGCTTGAGCTCCCAGGAAACGTAAAGCTATTAGAGTTGCTGCAGCGATATGTAGAGGACGCTGTAGGGTAATGACCGTTAAACCAAGTTAAGGATTTAATCCTCGGGGTATATAGAGTCTATGAACAGTAGTTGGGCCCGTCGTCTAGCCCGGTAGGACGCCGCCCTCACGAGGCGGAGGTCCGGGGTTCAAATCCCCGCGGGCCCACTTCTATACAAAATCAATACGGTGTAGTGTTAGGTGAAGCACTTGTACGGCTTCTGGTGCAATGAGAAGACGTTATCGTTAGCATTGATGAGTTTTCTAAGGCAGCATGGTCTCAACTTGATCTTAGGCGGTAAGCCAGGGGATATGCACATCTACTTCTCAAAGTCTGATCTAGTTAAAGGTGGGGCAAGACTTTCAAAAATGGCAGTACAAGGTCGGAACTATATTGATTTTGTAGCATACAATGAGAAAGAGCTTGTATTGGGCATAGTGATTTCGAGGGCCTATGTAATGGTGTACAAACATAGTGAGAAACATCTAAGAACGTTACTTCATGTGCTCCTCTCACACCCGGAAGATGCAGAAAATGCATACAAAGAATTGAAGTCGTTAGGATTCGATATCAACTCCACTAACATAGCCAAGCTATATAAGATATATATTGCAGCGCGAAGTATGGGAAGAATTAAACGTGTGTATGATGCTGTGCGAAGAGTAAGGCTTGGTATAGTAACTCCGTGTTTAGGGATCGATATTGGTAAGGCTATAGTAACAGATGCAATTGAGAAGTTGATATACTTTGTGATGAAGGAACATAATGAGGACAAGGTTTTAAGCTATGAGCATGCATGCTTTAGACCGGTGGATGTGTATAAAAACTCTCCTACCGTTGTGGAGTTGAGAACTGTCAACTTATACAATGCTGATGAAGCTTTGTTGTCTGGACAGATAAACTTCGTTGAATTAATGGGCTTCGAATACCTGGGCTGTGCTAAATGTAACCATCTCACTACGTGTATAGGGATGATACGACAGAAGTGAATTCCTTAACGTCAACAATGTTCTAACCCTATTTTCCGTTTTAGTGCATGAACTATCATTGCTTACCTACATAAGCTCGTATATTAGCCTCGTAGGGAGGCCTTATGATACCCTTCTCAGTTATTATAGCGGTCACTAGATCAGGCGGCGTTATATCGAATGAGGGATTGTAGACCTCAACGTCTGGGAGTGTTATCAATACTTTGTTCATGACATACCTAACCTCATCTGGATGACGCTCCTCAATAACTACTTCATTGAGCGAGGTGTTTAGATCGATCGTAGATGTGGGAGCAGCAACATAGAACGGTATATTGTGTCTATGTGCAGCTAAAGCTATCATGTAGGTACCGATCTTATTTATCACATGGCCATCCGCTAAGATCCTATCAGCCCCGACGATAACCTTTGTTATAATCCCCTTATACATTAGGTATCCAACCATATTGTCCGTTACAAGCTTTACTGGTATTCCTTCACGTTTAAGCTCCCATACCGTAAGTCTAGCCCCTTGGAGCACAGGTCGCGTCTCTGTGGCTATAACCTGGATTTTCTTTCCACGATACCAAGCAGCTCTAATCACGCCAAGAGCGGTTCCGAAACCGGCTGTAGCTAAAGCCCCTGCATTACAGTGTGTCAGTATGACATCGCCATCCTCTATCAACTCGGAGCCTATTTCACCAAGTTTCATATTGACCTCGATATCTTCACGCCATATACGTATGGCCTCCTCTATTACGGCTTTACGAAGCTCGTATGCTGACGTATAGTTCCTATCAAGAACTATCCTCTCAATACGTGTTAATGCCCAGTAGAGATTATACGCAGTGGGTCTGGTTCTCCTCAACCTGTTTATGGCGTTTATAAGCGTTGAGCGAAGACGTTCAATATCCTCTTCGCGAAAACGATGTGCTGTGGCTGCTATTGCCAGGGCAGCGGCTACACCTATTGCAGGAGCGCCACGAATTTCCATGTTCTCGATAGCGCGTGCTATCCGTTCATAGTCATCGCTTTCATGATAGATCTCCTCATGTGGAAGAAATCTGGTATCGAGCCACCGAACCTTTCCGTCAACCCACTCCACAGTCTTTATATGTAAAGGATATCGGAAGGAGCCCACGTGCAAGTGTCTCAGCCTTAGACATCTCATAGTCTATTTAGGCTAATAACCTGGATAGTCGATAATATGGCGCTAAGGGCTACAGTGAGAAGAGTAGCAGTATTGAGACTCGATGAGAATAACCAGGTAAGAGTTGTTGAGTGTCCACAAAACATAAAGTACTGTTCCGGTAAGGCTCCAGGTGACACGATTCCTCTCCTCGTTGCTATGTACATGGTATACAATGGTGTTGCTGTATTGCAAGATGTGGAGGGGAAAGTACTATCATTTGAAGAGTTCTTGAAGCGTGTAAACAAACGCAATATTTGGATAGTGTTTTCAGTGTATCTTGATCTCGTTAAACGTGGAAGGACTGTAGTTCCAGGCTCAGTAGATAACGAGCTAGTGTTAGAGGGATACAAGACCAAGATATACGTATTTGAAGAGAATAGCTTAGTAAAGCCGGAACACATAATTGAAATAGTTGAAAGAGCTTCACGTCAAGACTATAGGGTTATTGTCGCAATTGTAGATATGTATGGGGATGTAACATATTATGAAGTGAGTAAGATAGTGTTTCAGCCAATTATGCGGCGGGATAGAGTATGGTGAAGATACAGTTAGACCCTGTACGTGGTATGCGTGATTATGTGCCTCCAGAAAGTGAGGAATTGACGTGGATATGTGAAGAGTTTCGGCGGGTTGTGGAAAGGTTTGGATATAGGGAGGTTCGAACGCCGACAATAGAAAGGTTTGAACTCTTTGCCCTCAAGTCTGGACAAGAAATTCGTGAAAGCATGTATGTGTTTAGAGACAAGGCGGGACGTGAAGTGGCACTACGACCAGAGGTCACACCAAGCGTTATAAGACTTTATCTTAAGGAATTGAATGCGTGGCCAAAACCATTGAAACTTTACTATATAGCAAATGTGTTCAGGTATGACGAGCCTCAGTACGGTAGGTATCGTGAATTTACACAGGCTGGGGTAGAGATACTCGGTGCGGATGCTCTAACCTATGATGTCGAACTTATCATGTTACTTGAGGAGTTCTACGATAGTATAGGCTTGAAGAATAGGGAATACAAAGTAAATAACATCGGTATAGTTAGGAGGATATCCGCATTAGCTGGACTGACAGAAAACGATGCCGAGAAGTTCCTACACTTACTAGATAAGGAGATGTTTGATGAAGCTATAAAGCTCGTGACTTCTCGAGGGACGATGAAGGCTGGTGAAATACTGCGTGAGCTCCTAAAGTATCGTGATATGCGCTCTGTAGATCACATCGTTAAAGTATCTGAGATGATGC
The DNA here is from genome assembly GCA_015662595.1 of Ignisphaera aggregans. Classification (GTDB taxonomy): domain Archaea; phylum Thermoproteota; class Thermoprotei_A; order Sulfolobales; family Ignisphaeraceae; genus SZUA-1435. Next base: position 27,686 of record DQTV01000074.1, on the reverse strand, counting down.
CTCCAGACATAGCAGAGGAGCTGCACGTCCTAGTCAAATACCTTGAATACCTAGATTCTTTAGGCGTAAGATATAGAGTTGATCTGGCTTTTGCTCGCGGGATTGCATATTACACCGGCATAATCTTCGAGGTGCGTGTGCCAGGCATTCCTATAAGTATTGCTGGTGGGGGCCGATACGATGATTTAACAGTAGTGTATGGGGGTCCGCAACTCTCTTCAACTGGATTTGCTATAGGTGTGGAGCGGACACTTCTAGCTTTAAAGAGTCTTGGCGGAGGACATCGACAACGGTTGAAGAGAGTATTAGTTGTCATAATGATTGACGAGCCTAAAGTTTATGTAGAAATTGCAAAAAGACTGCGAATGTTAAGAGAAAGGTGTTTCGTGACCCAGATTGAGGTCTCAACTAAGCTTAATAAACTGTTACAGTATGCCAACAAATTCGACTTTGACTACGTAATGATTGTAGGTAAGCGTGAGGTTGAGCAGGGTGTAGTAACAATTAAGGATCTGAGGCGATGGCATCAAATGGAAGTTCCATTAAACAAAGTCGAGGAGGTTATGAGATGTGGAGGAGGTTAGGGATGTTAAGCTGAGGAAGGGGATGACCCTCAACGAATTAATAGACGTCTATAGAGAGATACATGGATTCATGGCAGCCCACCTCGTCAAAGCTGTGGAGATTCTGAAGAAGATGATGCTAGAGGCTGACGTCAGAATACTTACGTTTACAGCCAACCTAGTAGCTACAGGCTTAAGGGGGATACTAGCGCAACTAATAGAAAGTCGGAAGTTTAATGTTGTGATAACGACCGCTGGTGCTATAGACCACGATATTGCAAGAAGCTTTGGCGGAAAATACTTTAAGGGGGAGTTTGATGTCGATGATGGTGAGCTTTACCAGCGGGGAATTCACAGACTAGGCAACGTATTCATACCCGTTACTAATTACGGCCCTATAATAGAGCAGAAGCTATTCGCGTTGCTAGACGTAATACTACAGGAAAACGATGGGAAAAATAGTTGGGGTATTCGGGAACTTCTTCACGAGATCGGTAAAAGAATACAAGATCAGAACTCCATACTTCGAGCAGCTGCTATCGCAAATGTGCCAATCTTTGTACCTGGCTTTCTAGACGGAGCTTTTGGTACGTCTCTCTTCATTTATTCAAGGTTTCGCAAGTTAGTCATAGATGTGTTTAAGGATGAGCAGGAGCTAGCGGACATAATATTCCATAGCAAGAAGCTAGGAGCGTTAATTATAGGTGGCGGAATAAGTAAGCACCATGCTATTTGGTGGGCTCAGTTTCGTGAAGGTCTAGACTATGTAGTCTACATAACAACGGCAGTTGAGTGGGATGGCTCGTTGAGTGGTGCGAGACCCAAAGAAGCTGTGAGTTGGGGTAAAGTACGGAGAGACGCACACAGCGTTGTTGTGTATGCCGATGCAACGCTAGTTCTCCCCATCATAGCCTACCACATAATGTTCCCAACATGATACCTCCTCCGCCAACTTAATCAACAATATCGATTTGCTCAGCAAGACTATGCTCACGACTCGCCGTTTTACTGTATTTAGTACTCCTGGCTTATTAATGTCGAGAAGCTGATAAGCTCAGTCACTAGGGTATAGTAGGTGGATAAAAGTGAGTTCGAAAAGTGTTGGTGATACTGTAGAGAAGTTCAAGAGTATTAGCCCTGCAGAATTTTTCTATCGTAACAAGGAAATAGCTGGGTTCTCAAACCCTGCAAGAGCATTGTATCAGTCAGTACGCGAACTGCTTGAGAACGCTCTAGATGCTACAGATGCTCACGGTATACTGCCAGACATAGAAATCACTATCACGAGGGATAAAAGTAAGTCATTCGTTTATAGAATAACCGTGAAAGACAATGGTATCGGGATACCACCACACTACGTTCCGGATGCTTTTGGTCGTGTACTGTTTAGCTCAAAGTACGTACTTCGTCAAACGCGAGGAATGTTCGGACTTGGGGCAAAGATGGTTGTACTGTATGGTCAGATGACGGTGGGTGAGCCTGTAGAGATTATCACCTCACCCATAGGCTCAAGACGTGTATACGCCTTCAAGATAATGATTGATATCAAGGAAAACAAACCCATAGTGCTTTACAAAGCCTCTTGGCCAAAAAACAGCGATTGGCATGGTACGATAGTTCGTGTAGCAATTGAGGGTGATTGGGGTAGAGCGCGTCAGCGAGTCATAGAGTATGTTCGCCGTACAGCAATAGTCACTCCGTATGCGAACATAGTGATGCTCACGCCAGATAATGAGGTCTACGTTTATCGCCGTGTTACAGAGTCGTTACCTCCTCCACCACGTGAGACTAAGCCACATCCCCATGGCATAGATCTTGAGATGCTTAAAATGCTGATTAAGTCAAGCGATGCTAAAACGCTTGAAGAGTTTCTTATTAAAGAATTCCAAGGTGTAGGCAAGGTAACAGCAGAGAGGTTTATGAGGCAATATGGGTTTGACCCTAATAGAGATCCACGTACATTTACTCAGGAGGAGCTGGAGAAGCTTGCTAAAGCATTGAAAGAGTATAGTGAGTTCCGTGCACCAAGAGCAGATCATCTTTCACCCATTGGCGCGGAGCTCATTAAGCTAGGTTTACAGGCTATACTAAAACCTGAGTTCGTTGAGGCCGTAACTAGAAAACCCGTAGTATATGAAGGTCATGCACTCATTGTTGAAGTAGGACTTGCATATGGAGGAGCTATACCGCCCTCAGATCATCCCATACTTCTACGCTATGCAAATAAAATACCACTGCTTTATGATGAGAAAAGCGATGTTTCTTGGAAGGTTGTTGCCGAAAACATTGACTGGTCATATTATGGTATACAATTTCCTGCGCCGCTAGCCATACTGGTTCATGTTTGTGGAACAAAAATCCCATACAAAGGTGTTGGTAAAGAGAGTATTGCAGATGTTCCAGTGATAGAGAGTGAGATAGAGAATGGTCTACGTCAAGTAGCACGAGCGTTGAAAGCGTATCTCGCTAAGAAGAGACGTGAGGAGGAGCTACAGCGTAAAGCCATAACGCTCATAAAGTACATACCCGAGGTAGCTAGAAGCCTCGCAGTGTTTACAAGAGCTAGCGAACCCAAGATTAGTCCTGAAGAGTTGGAGAAGAAACTTTTTGAGCTTGTAAAGAGGCGCTTACCCGAATTCCCGACAAACATAAAGGATGTTAAAGATGTGGTACTGTCTATAGAGTAAGTTGTTTCCAGGTGAGAGAGTGCCCATATCATCGCTATCCTCATCCATCGACGTTAAGGCCCGTCGTGAAGCCATGGAGAAACTTCGTCAGAAATTTCTAGAGTTACTAAAGAAGGTCTTGAACGGTGAAGAACCTAAAATGATAATACCCAAGAGGACATTATCTAACACGATATACGACAAAGAAAGGAAACTGTTATTATTAGGTTCCGAAACATTCGAGCGTAACTTCCTTGATATGCGTGAAGCACGCAAGTTCATGCAAACCGTGCTTATGGCATCTATAATTTACGAAGCTTTAGTGAACAACGAGTATCCAACTATTCGTGATCTGTATTACAGGGGAAAACATACAATTAGATATCGTGATCATCGTGGACGTGTAGAGGAGGAAAATACGTGGGATGAGCAAAGAGAGAGCGATGCTGTGCTGAGAGATATCGAGGTGTATGTCGGTCTACTTCGTGAGGATATGCTGATATTAAGCAAGGAGAAGGGTAAGGTTGTTGGCGATATGAGGATACGCTCTGGCGATGACGTGATTGATTTGAGTAAGATGGGTCACGGAGCCTATGCCATAGAGCCAACGCCTGACCTCATAGAGTTTATCGATGTGAATGCCGAGTTTGTGCTTGTAGTTGAGAAAGATGCCGTATTCCAGCAACTACATCGAGCCGGCTTCTGGAAAAAATATAAAGCGATCTTAGTAACGAGTGCTGGTCAACCCGATAGAGCGACTAGGAGATTCGTACGTAGATTAAATGAAGAGCTTGGATTACCAGTGTACATCCTTACAGATGCCGATCCCTATGGATGGTACATATACAGTGTGTTCAAGATAGGCTCCATAACCTTATCGTACGAGTCAGAGCGGTTGGCAACGCCAAAGGCCAAGTTCTTAGGTGTTAGTATGACCGATATATTTGGAGATCCAGAAACGGGAAAGAAGCCATATCTTACAGAGGCTGAACGTAAGAACTTTATAATCAAAGCTAAGAAAACTGATATAAAGCGTGCACAAGAGCTCATGAACTATGAATGGTTTAAGACCCCGAAGTGGATGAAGGAAATAGACCTATTCCTAAAGAAACAAAGCAAGCTTGAGATAGAGGCTTTAACAGGCAAAGGATTGAGATTCCTTATGGATACCTATCTACCTACAAAGATAGAAACACAGGACTTCATAGACTGATGATCAACAAAGCTTTATTTCCCGGTGTAGAACCTCGCTTTATGGGCCGCCGTAGCTCAGCAGGGAGAGCGCCCGGCTGAAGACGTTAACGCAGACACCGGGAGGTCGGGGGTTCAAATCCCCCCGGCGGCACCATTCCACGCTTCTACACACTACGTAAACCTTTAGACGTAGCTGAAGCTCGGTAAACCTTATTACGCTACTCCATCATACCGATACAGCAAGGGAGGGGCCGGGGTGGCCGAGCGGTCTAAGGCGGCGGGCTGCAGTGGCTTCCGGCTCCGCCCGTTAGAGACCCGTTAATCCCGGGTTCGAATCCCGGCCCCGGCTCCATAATTTATGTCAGCGTCTTGCTTCAACGTTCTCCATGCCTCACTTAACACCTTAAACTTAATAACCTCGCGCATCTCCAAAGATTCAGTCGGGGATAGGCCAGGGCCCGTCGTCTAGCCCGGTAGGACGCCGCCCTGACGAGGCGGAGGTCCGGGGTTCAAATCCCCGCGGGCCCACTTTCTACACATAGTCAGTCTGATGGGTGTTCACTCATTGCATTTCGATGAGCTGAGTATCAAAGCGCTTCTCGATGCGTTAGTGGAGGGCGAGAAGTTTAAGCCAAGTCAGGTTGCCAAACGTGAGGTATTTCGTCGTTATGGTATTCTGGGTACAGATCTCGATAGGGTGCTAACGGCTGTTATGTATAAACTCAATAGAAAGCTAGGGTTAGTCGATAAGGTGCTAAGGAATCAGGGTATCGATGTTGATAGTTTAGATCCGTATAGCAGGTGGCTTCTCAGAGTATACATCTACTCACGGATTTTCAGCGAAGTGAGGGAGGGTTCATTTAGACGAGCATTGAAGGTGTATGGGCCCATAGTGGTGGCAGAGCGTAGCGGCAACGAAGCTGCATGGCGTACGCGCGAACTGTTAAGGAAGTTAGAGAGCAAGGCGTTGAAGTACGAGCCCAAAGGCGTTGAGGAAGTCCTCGAGCTTAAGTACTCTGTTTCCAGCTGGCTAATAAAGAAGCTCATTTCGATGCTTGGACGTGAGGAGGCTGAGCAATTCTTGCAAGCGATAAACAGGATTCCTAGCTTAGGTTTGAGAGTCAATAGTTTACGGAATGTTGACGTACACCAAGTCCTTAAAGAGCTCAATGCGCTTGGCGTGAATGCTTGGATAAGCCCATACGTTCCCTGTGTTATTAAGTATAGGGGTAGGCTAAACTACGAGAACTTCGATTTGCTACGTAGAGGAGATGTAATTCCGCAAGACGACTCTAGCGCGCTTGCAGCACTAATCCTTGATCCGAAGCCTGGCGAGGTCGTTGTTGATATGTGTGCGGCTCCGGGAGGGAAGACAGAGCATATGGGGGAGCTAATGAGGAACAAAGGTCTGATAATAGCTATAGAGCTTTATAAGGATCGAGCTCTCTACCTAAAGGCCTTGCTTAAGCGGGCTGGTATAGATATTGCGGAGGTAGTACAGGGTGATGCGACCAAGGCTAGTGAGATGCTTGGAAGAAACATAGCTGATAAAGTCTTGCTTGACCCTCCATGCTCTTCTACGGGCGCTCTTGCAAAGCATGGCGAGGCGAGGTGGAGAGTAGATGTGGAAAGGCTATCGAAACTAGTGGAGCTACAGAAAGCGCTTTTGAGAGAAGGTATTGAGTTATTGAAATGCGGCGGTAAACTCCTCTACTGTGTATGTAGTGTGTTGCCGGAAGAGGGTGAAGAAGTGATCTTATGGGCACTTAGGGAGTTTAAGCATAGTATTCGTCTAGTCAAGATTGAAGGCCCGTATTCCGAAGGAATGATACCAGGCACGCTTCGTGCTTGGCCTCATAAACACGATACTACCGGATTCTTCTATGCACTCTTAGAGAAGATCTGTACATAAACTGCGATGACTATTTACCACATAGCGTGTTTAATGACGATATGTATTAAGGAATCTGGCTCTTGACGTATAACACGCGTCATTAATAGGAATTGTTTTGCTGACTTCGTGGTTCTAACATATCGAATTATCATGCTGAAAAGCTCAAAGTTTAAATCCTACAGATTGTAATCTGTCGAGAATATACTGTGCTTCATCTTCATAGAATTGAGCGATCTTCTTCATCAACACTAAATCTAGCTGTAATTCACCTAGCTGGTAAAGTTCGTACAGTTTAGAGAGTGCGTACATGTCCTGACTAGAACCTCTCTTAGCTTTGAAAACAGCCCAGCATTCTGGGGCTATGAATACTATGTCTATCCCCGATAACGAAAGCTTTCTACGACAGAGCTCTAAAGCTTCTATAGGTATGTAGAAGTCGTGGATGTTCTCATAAAGTTCAACGCGTATCTCTATGCCATCGATGTTTAGTATAAGAGATGGTGTTCCCAACTCTGTGAGCCCTACGCGCCACCCTCGCTGTAATGCTATCGCTCTAACTCGCTCTTCCTCAATGAGTGGACTAAAGGATGTTACGAAGAGATCTATATCATCCTCTATATCGCTTTGACGGAGTGCTAGGTATATACATGTATTGCCAATAATGATACCGTCAATTCCTTCCTTTCTTAGTAGATCCAATACCTTTACGAGATGCGTAAGTTTGTATTTCAGAGTTCACACCTCACTACTGTGTTTACTTCTTCATGACGACCTTCTTCTTAGGTCTAAGGTTATCACTACGACATCTTCTGCAGCGGGTTGCTGAAGGCGGATTTAAAGCTCCGCATTTTCGACAGACCTTCTTATTCAGTACGCGGTTCTCGACAATTTTCATGAGCTCTGGGTCAAGCGCTGCCATTGTACATCCCCAGTATGCGGGTTTCTTGTCTATCGCGGTACTTCTGAAAGCCAGACTTATAAGTAAGATTGCGTCGTATAAGTCTATGTAGCTTATAAATGAGTCCAGAACCCTATCCTAAAGAGGTTGACTAGGTATTTCGAGGTAGTGCTGGCAATGAAAATCCCGCTAGACTACATATGTGTTAAGAGTGGTGTCTTATGTCCTCGCTGTAGACATCTGGTTGAGAGTGGACAAGTGCAAAAGTACGAGGTTGAGGTGATCAGACACTTAATAGAGCTTGAGGAGCGGGATCCAGCATTTAGATTTTTGAGAGATGCCACATACATCAAGAGTTATATGGTTAACAATTTTCTAGTGTTGATGATAGATGTGCTCAATGACGTCGCTCCGCAAGCTTTAGTGAGGTTGGCTCGAGTTCTCGGAGAACGGTTAAATATGAAGGTTAGAGCAGTTAGAAGGCTTAACGATATGAAAATGGTTATTGCGCAGATACTGTCGCCAGCAAGGATTCAGGGCGTGAACACTGTATGGTCTCCTGATGGAACTGTGCAGTATGTGGTAAGAATTTCCAGATATGATGCACGTTTCCTGCCCATTCCAATCGATGAGTTAGAGAAGTTACTAAACATGATATTCAATGCGATTTTCAGAATAAAACTAGTATGAAATAGGATAGAAGATGTGAAGACCTAGTAATACTGTGTATATGCTCGAATACTTTAAAAGACTTTGTAAAGCTACTCTAATAGTTTAGAGCTTGATTGGTTTAGGTGTAACGATGAAGACCAAATACAAATCGCATCGATGTAGTGAGATAACGCCTTCGATGCACGGATGTGAAGTAGTGGTGTCTGGATGGGTACACCAAATTCGAGATTTAGGAGGAAAGAAGTTCATAATACTTCGTGATGGTAGTGGTACTATCCAAATAACAATATCTCGGGGCGAGGCTGATAAGGAGCTTCTTGAAGTAGTGGAGCAACTTACGCTTGAGAGTGTAATAATGGTCTATGGTAAGGTAAAAGCGGATCCAAGAGCGCCACGAGGTGTAGAGATAATACCAACCACTATAAAGATTTTGAACTTAGCGAAGAAGCCTCTACCACTAGATGTTAGTGGAAAGGTATCTGCAGATCTAGACACAAGACTACGTGAGCGAGTGCTTGATCTCAGGAGAAAGGAAATGCAAGCAATCGTGAGGATAATGAATACGGTTCTGCGTGTGATAAGGGAGTACCTGCGCTCACAAGGATTTGTTGAGGTCTTTACTCCGAAGATTATCGCTGCAGCTACTGAGGGCGGAGCCAATCTGTTCCCAGTGATATACTTTGGTCGCGAAGCGTTTCTTGCGCAGAGTCCACAGCTGTATAAAGAGCTGCTTGCTGCATCGTTAGAGCGAGTATTTGAGATAGGGCCTGCGTGGAGGGCTGAGGAGAGTGATACCCCCTATCACCTTTCAGAGTTCATAAGCGTTGATATTGAGGCAGCATTTATGGATTACAACGATGTCATGACGATACTAGAGGAGATGATATACGAAGTTTTGAAAGCTGTCAATCAGGAAAACGCAGACGACTTACTAATCCTGAACTATAAACCACCATCAATCTCTCTACCCTTACCACGTATAACATATAAAGAAGCGATAGACAAGCTTCGACAGCAAGGTTTGGCTATTACGTTTGGAGACGATTTAGGAACACCGGAATTGAGAGTGCTATCCACACTAATTCAATCTCCGTTATACTTCATAATTGATTTTCCCACTAAACTACGACCATTCTACACTAAACCAAAGGATGAAGAACCTGAGCTTAGTGAGAGTTTTGATCTTGTGTGGCGGCACTTAGAACTAGCTTCAGGAAGTTCACGTTTGTATAGAAAGGACGCAATAATAAGGTCATTAAAGGAGCGTGGTCTAAATCCTGAGAACTTCGAGTTCTTCATAAAATGGTTTGACTACGGTATGCCTCCTCATGCGGGTTGGGGTCTAGGGTTATCTAGATTCATGTTGATGTTGACAGGCAGAAGCAATGTTAAAGAAGTAACGCTGTTTCCAAGAGACAAAAAGCGTTTAGTACCATGATAGGCTAGGATGTTGAGTACTAGGATGTCTACTGATAACAGCTCCGCGTCGGACTACGTAAAGTCGATAGGGTTCTTAGCAAGCTCACGTAATAACGTCGTTACGTATGCACCGCGGGGTAGCTCAAGTTCAAGGACTAAAACTTGCTTTTCTCTGTCTAGGATTCTATACCGTATATCGGGAACCTCAAATAAGGCAGCTCTATAACCACCACTAACTCTTATTTTCAATTCGTTTATGTTGAAGAACTCGCTATCCACCTCTTCGGAATCTAGTACACGTTCATAACAGTACTCTACCACACTATCGTTAATAGCAAGACGTTTGTATCCAATCAATGGAATAGTTATCTTTGATAATGCTTGAATTGAAGAATTTAAATCGTATCCCAAGTCTTTAACCTTTGTTATCCATGTACATGACAGAGCTAGATTGAATAGATAGGATTGATACGCGTCAACATATAACGTTAAGAGCTCTCTGGAGAGTGTTTGTAGGGCTCGCAACGAGGATGTATTAGAGGAGCATACGCGTCGTTCTGGATACATTGTTAATAGGCTAGGATCGGGATTAGCATTATACGCCCATGCGATTCTGAATGTTACGATCTTAACATTTTCATACGGCATCGCTTCATTGCATAGAAAGCGTATAGCGGAATCCCAATCACGTTTCACTATCGCTCGACCAATAAGATGCGATATGGGTCTTCTAGAGCCAAAACGTTGGTATCCAAAGAAATTAAGAACCCTCTTCAAGGCTTTCAACTTGTTGAGTCTATGAACAAACGTCTCGATATTCCTCACATGTACAATCAAATGAAATCTATTGCTATGATGAGTGATCTGCTCTATATTGCACTGCCAAAATACTGCTTCTAAATCTCTATTCCTTATGTATACTGGAACGATGTTTGGACAGCCGTAGAGAAGTACCACTTGGTACGCTATGGCGTTAGTTTCTTTCAATCCTAAAAATAGACATTTACCGCAGTTAAGCAGTTTTGATAAAGTTCTACACATTGATAGTGTATCTATAGAAACTTTCTTGACGATGTACATTGGCGAACTACATCGTACATACTCAGGCTTGGGGTTGTGCATGTAGGTTGTTACCAATGTTATGAAGAGGGATTTCGTATCGTAACCGAGTACTCGTTCCGAAACTTCGAATCCGTATGGACGGTCGATATCTATATAGCTACGATCTCTGAAGGGGATGGTGTAGACGAGCATACCTGTCATTATATCGAGTGGTGAGGATGTTATGAATGAGTAGTCGATATGCATTTGAAACACTCTTCAAAGAGTTTTCAGTTCCCCTGTAACCCTGTCTATGAGTTCTGAGGGAGCAGGCCCTATAGCTAATGTCGTAATGGTGCCTGGAGGTAGCTCAGTAAGTCCTGCATCGCAGATTAAGGCTGTTGGGAGGTTGAGCTCCTCAGCCTTTTTCTGTAACTGTTGAAGCTGTTCGAGGGATTCTGCTCTAAGTACCACTTTCTTCTGTCCTTGTGCTCTCCATTCTTTGAGCCACTGATACCACTCTGGTTTCTCAAAACATTTCAGAACTGCTTCTACTGCTGCATGAGCTACCTGTGCGGCAAGCTTCCCCTTACTCATCTTGATATCTGTTCGCACAACAATCACCTGCTTAATACGTAGCTGCATGGCTGATCCAGATAGCCTCTGAGTACATGAGCTTTTAAGTCACCTGTGTAGTAGGGGGTATGCGCGGTTCAGTCTTGTGCTGAAATCAGTACAGTTTGGGTGTATGGTGTTGAGCTCCACACACTCGTCGATTCCAATACATGAGGCAGCTCCAGTGAGACTCTGTTCAAGTTGTAAGAGGCCTATCGTGCCGGGTGAAAAAGCGGTCGCCCTTACGTGTCCAAATTGTGGAGCTGTTGTGCTATGGCGATGCTATAAATGTCGTAAGATGGTCGTGCCTTATAGGTGTCCTAACTGTGGATTTGAAGGGCCGTAAAGTGTGATGGAGATGAGTGGCAAAGTCATAGCTGTAATACGGGCATACCCCAAAGATATAGTGAACGACTTTACTGAGCTTGTAAGGAAGCTTGAGGAGAGGTTACCAAAGGATAAGTATAGTATAGTGAAGTGGGAACCCGTAGATATTGCGTTTGGTTACCGTGCATTAGAGATATACTTCCTGATGCCAGAAGAGCTTGAGGGCGGTACAGAAGAGCTTGAGAATATTGTAAAGAGTATCGAAGATATAGACAACGTGGATGTTGTATACGTTTCAAGAATTCAGACCTGAAGATCGATTAGTAACTAAGTTAGGTTGTAGCTATTAAGTATGTTCAGCAAAAGAAGGATCCAGTTCAGAATACTTGAATATCTGAGATTGAAAGGAGGCTCTGCAACGGATAGAGATCTCTATGAAATGTTGAGGAAAGAATTCGATATCTCTTACAGTCAACTGTTAAATATGTTGATGAGTATGGAGATAGAGGGCTTCATCTCGATTAGAGCGTCGCGTGAGGTTAAGCTGATAGTATTGAAAAAGTATAGGTCAACAGCTTAACAGTTCCGATCTAATGAAATGTATAGCTGTTCGCAACTGACAATTTGCGCTAATTAGTTAGATATGTAGGAATCAGTGTGATGGGCTACAGGTTAGCGGTATTTGGTTGAGAATCATGGGTGTAAACCTAAGGGAGCTTATACCAGAGGATGCCCGGCGTGAAATTACTGACCTCAGAGAGTTGATGGGTAAAGTGGTAGCGTTGGATGCTTATAATGCGCTATATCAGTTTCTTGCTGCGATACGTCAGCCGGACGGAACCCCGTTGATTGATAGGAAAGGAAGAGTTACGAGTCATTTGAGCGGGCTGTTTTATAGAACGATCAACCTTATGGAGCATGGAATAAAACCCGTTTATGTCTTTGACGGTATGCCCCCGGAGATAAAGCGATATGAGGTTGAGCGTCGAAGAATGCGAAGAGAGAAGGCTGCCGAACTAGCGGAGAAAGCATACGCTGAGGGGAGGGTTGAGGAAGCTCGTAAATATAGTGTTCAAGCTATAAGGCTAACTCAAGAAATGGTTGAAAGCGCTAAGCGTTTGTTGGATGCCATGGGAGTGCCGTACGTTCAAGCCCCTAGCGAAGGTGAAGCACAAGCCGCTCACATTGCACGGAAGGGCGATGCATGGGCTGTTGCGAGTCAAGACTATGATGCTCTGTTATTTGGTGCACCTAGACTAATTCGTAACTTGACTATATCTGGGCGTCGAAAACTACCTGGAAAGGATGTGTATGTAGAGATAAAGCCCGAGGTCATAGAGCTGGACAAGGTTTTAAAAGCCCTTGGCATTACGCGAAGTCAGCTCATAGACATAGCTATTCTGATAGGCACTGATTATAATCCTGATGGCGTACCCGGGATAGGTCCTAAATCAGCATACCAACTTATAAAAGCTCACGGATCCTTAGAGAAAGTGTTGAAGATCTTACCTCAAGCTACGTTTCCTGAAGATCCCTTAAAGATCAGAGAGTATTTCCTTAACCCGAATGTGATAGACGAATACAAGCTAGAATGGCATGAACCGGACGAGAAGAGAATTATAGAAATTCTCGTACATGAACACGACTTCTCGCTCGATCGCGTAGAGAACGCTCTTCAAAGGCTCAAGAAAGCGTATAGAGAGTACTTCCGAGGCAAGATAACGAGTCTAGATATGTGGTTTAAGCGCAAGTAGCTCTTGGTGTATACTCAATAGCTTAAATTTTTATGCACTGTGCTCTGGTTATGGGAGGTATATGCATCTCAAGACTTTACGAGGTCGGGACCTGATATCTATTGCAGATCTATCTCCGGAGGAGCTCAGAGCATTGATAGATCTAAGCTTTGATTTTAAGCGTAGGTACTATCTAGGTGAGCGATCGATACCCTTACTATCAGGGAAAATTCTCGGTATGATATTTGAGAAGCATAGCACGAGAACAAGAGTAAGTCTTCAGGTAGCTATGCTTCAGCTTGGTGGTGTAGCGCTTTACTTTTCTGCCCAGGAGCTTCAGTTAGGGCGTGGTGAACCTATAAAGGATACAGCGAGGGTTCTTGATAGGTATTTAGATGGTATTGCGGCACGGGTATATAGTCATAAGTCGTTGATAGAATTAGCTGAGTACGCAAAAGTGCCTGTCATAAATGCGCTTAGCGACCTTGAACATCCATTGCAAGCGTTGGCCGATGTGATGACTATAATCGAGAAGAAAGGGGATATATCCAAACTAAAGATAGCGTTCTTAGGTGATGGTGCAGACAACGTTCTGCACAGTCTCATGCTAGCTATTGCTAAGCTTGGCGGAAAGCTCTATATAGCTACAGCCCCAGGTTATGATCCACGTCCCGAAATCTTAAGACTTGCTGAGGAAGATGCCCGTAAGAGTAATGCTCAGATCATTATAACTCGTGATCCTATAGAAGCTGTACGCGATGCAGACGTAATATATACGGATGTCTGGGTAAGTATGGGTCAAGAAGCTGAGAGAGAGCGAAGGTTAAGGGATCTTAGCCCTTATCAAGTTAATGCAGAGTTGGTTAAGTATGCAAAAAAGGATTACATATTCATGCACTGCTTACCCGCACGTCGTGGAGAAGAAGTAACTGAAGATGTGATTGAATCAGCGAATTCAGTTGTATGGGATCAAGCAGAGAATAGACTCCATACAGCGAAAGCTGTCTTAGCGGTGTTACTTGGATGATGTAGCGCGGCGTGTCTTTCTTGACTTTTGCTTCTTGCGACGCCTTCTACTCTTTTCCTTTGTGACTTCAGCTCTATCTCTCGAAGACGTAATTGTATACAGCTTAGAACAGTCAACAATCGCTATACCATCATCTGTTTGAAAAACTATGGTCTTGTTACTTAAAGCCTTTATTGTCTCTTTGAAGAGTGGGATTTCATACACGTAATACTCAGGTGGTAGGTCAGTCACTCTGAGGCATTCTGAAGAGGAGTGAGTATCGATGACTATCTCACGTAATGACTCAGGATTCTGAATAGCATCAAGGAGCAGGATTCTATGTACGCGTGTAATGCGAGGGAAGACCATGATACTTACAGCCCCTTTCTTTGGGACGGTGTATGCATACTCTATCACACTGTTGTTGATAGGTATCACGATTCTAATCATATCTACGCCTTTACTTGAAGCTAAGCTCATTAGCCACGATATGGCTAAGTCTTCATTCTCTGCAAACTTTTTCACTAAATTATCGTCTATATCCATAACCTCAGAGGCTAACTTCCTATAGAGAGGAAGCGCGATTGTGTCTATCGTTACCTGATCAAGCTTGTATACCTCGATATTGGCCGTTACCATAGCATTTCACTTCTTGTACCCTATCTTTCGCAGAAATTCATGACGTTCACGTCTATCCTCTTCACTCTCAACACCTAGTGGAGTATACCCATCTACCACGCCAAGAACTGCCCTACCCTGATCTGTTTCGGCTACAATGACCTGCACTGGATTAGCAGTAGCGACAAATACTCTGACGACCTCCTGTACATGCTTGATAACGTTTAGCACGTTTATAGGCCAAGCATTCCTTATATACAGCACAAAGATATGTCCAGCACCAATAGCTTTAGCTGCCTCAATTGCATACCTTACCAGCTCCTCATCGTTGCCCTCGTATCTCACTAATCGCTTACCACTAGCTTCATTAAAGGCGAGACCGAACTTTATGTTAGGAACGCTCGTGACTAACGCCTCATAGAGGTCCTCAACGGTTTTTATAAAATGGCTCTGACCGATTATGACGTTTGCACCCTCCGGAATAGGTATGGGCACGACACTAAGCTTCACCACACTCATTGACATCACCTACGCATAGATGTCGCAGTGAATCTTCAGTTCTTTTAAAGCCGAGGATACTTATAATTGTTAGCGTTAAACGACCTCTTGTCTGAAGCGTTACAAATGTTGTAGGGTTAAGGGCTTCAGGTGCTACACATGTCTAAAGAATACGTTGTAAGACTATGCATAGAAAGAGGAGAATATCGAGTTAAAATCTTAGTGTATGACGCTACAGGTAAGATGGTGTTAGAGGAAAATGTTCAGAATGTTCAACTGCTAGACATAGATGGAGAGGTATTAGTACATCTCAATTCGCTATACGGTAACACTATGTGTATAAGCGTAAGATATCCATGTATACCAAAAAGGGATGTGAAACAAGCAGTATTGAGGTTAGGTAGATGTTGAGGATACGTATAGAAAACTCCCGTAGTCGTTCGGGCAAGCATGCATGTAGAGCATTAGCTTTTGTAGTTTCGAAGGAGGGATTAGAGATTCGTGAACCTATAGCTTTACGCACTGAAACTGTTAAACCACTCTATGCAAAGGGATTTGCATACTATTTATATACGGATTTAAAGGACAATGAATTGCTAGTCTATGTAACGCTTGTAAAGAACTTAAGGAATGAGGTTAAGGGGTACATAGAGGTATATACGACGGACGGGACTAAGGTGTTTCGCGTAAAGTACGTCAATGGAAAGATTCGTTGTGTGTTTGGTAATCGTAGATATTGGTCAGTTGTAGAGAAAGTGCTTATGCACTTAAGGATCCCCTATCGAAGAATAAACCTAGGTACGGGGGTATGTTTTGAGTGAAAATTTAGTGCAGAGTTTTATAGCGTCAATCAAGCGCTATGGCTTTACTGTGCTTCCCCTTACGCTTGGGGATAAACTACTTGAACTACTACGTCATAGAGGTGCTATACACTTGATACAAGTGCATAGACATGATAGGCTAATGATAATTGAGGTAAATAAAGCTCCTTGTATACGTCAATGCGATATGGAATGCCGTGACGTATCAACAGGTAGCAGGTCCCTTGAATGTTATAACTCATGTGTAGATGGATGTCTCATGTCCAGGATACAGCTACTTATAGAGAAACTTCGTGAGAGTGCGTAGCCAAGGCATGTAGATGCTAAGGAGGTTCAACACCGTATACCGTAACGATATTGTCAACGTTCAATTTATATAGATACTCCTCATTCACGACACCTTCCTTCAGAAGAGTGAGCTGGATCTCTATTACATCCCATGGATATGCAGCGACCCCGGGCCTTTTTGGGTCATCGATATAGTCACTCTCAATCATATATACTGGCTCTAAGTGAGTGAATGCGTGTTTGAGTAGGGGATATTTTGCGGGTATTGTGAATGGTAAGCCATATCTAACGGCTTCTCTTGCCGTCTTGTAGTCCAGGTGATGTAGGATGATCTTACCCTTCATTAACCTCAATGTCTCTACCCGCTGATTTATATCCATTACTGTGACGATCCCACCCTGCTCTAGATGTAGATGTACAACTACGTTAAGGTCCTTAGCTAGAGTTAGCGCCTTATTCATAATCAACTCGTTAATTACGAAAGCCTCCGGCCTTGTTGTGTAGTGCGGACGACCGATTTCGCCAATACCATCTAGTAAGCCCTCCTGACACCTTCGAGCTATCTCCCTGAGTACATATTCACTAAGCTCTAGTACTTTTCTGGGATCTGCCATATGTCTAGTTAGCAACTTCTCTAGATCTGCGGGATGAATACCTGCAAAACAGGCTACACGCAGACCTAAACTTCGAGCTTTGCGGCATTCAGCTATTGTTATATCTATAGCCTTCACATAGCCATCGCGATCCTGTTGTAAACCGTAGTGTGTAGGAGGTAAGGAAACGAGAGCCATGAACCAACCTCCAAGCGATTTAAATCTCTTAGCAATCTTTTCTATTCCTAGCCCAGAGACAGGGTTTGAATGTAGATGAGCGTCTGCGAATATCATCTATGTGAAGTCCCTACCAACTTTATTAGCAAGTCTCGAAGTGGTTTAGCTAAGTTATAGCATCCAGTGCCTTGTTCTAGCAATCCAAGTGATATAAGTTTGTCTATCACATTCTTTGGTTCCGAAATTCTATAAAACGCTTTCAACTCTCGTAAGGCTATTATTGAGCCGACTGAAATATGTTGTACAAAATATTCAAGCACTTTACGCTCCTCCTCACTAAGCTGAGAGATCTTCTCTCTTAAATTACTATCGGCAACCTCTAATAGCTTAGCTAGGCTACGCCTTATCTCCAGCATCTTGAAGCTCCCCGACTATCTAGCTTTGTCCTATAGATTTCTGCGAGCTTTAGATAGCCTTAAGCCTAATCATATGGAAACGGCTCAGACATGGATGGTAGTAGGTATCCATATCGGGTCTGCGATGAGGAGTTGTTTAAAGGGGAGGTTCATAGATTCAAGGGCCTGCTTTACCGGTTTATAAGGGGTTTTTAAGTGAAGTCAACTGTATTATAGTGGTAAGGTATATAAGTAGCCACTTACTAGAGCCCCCCGGCGTCAAAAATGGTGGCATTAACATCGCGAAAGGTATTGGTATATGGTAAGCATGTTGTTGGGAATCTCTACGATTGCAACGATTCGAAGCTTAGTGATGTAGCATTCCTACTCAACGTAGTAAGACATGCTGCACGTGAAGGTAACATGACACTTCTAGATGTAAAGACATGGAAAATAGGTCTCGGTGTAAGTGTTGTGGGTATTGTGCTTGAGAGCCACATATCCATACATACATGGCCAGAGTACCGTTTTGCTACGGTAGATGTTTATTCTTGTGGTGCTCATACAAATCCCGAGAAAGCCTTTGAGTATATTGCATGCTCTCTTGAAGCTCGAAGAGTAGAAAAGCGTGTGATGATGCGTAACTATGAAGAGTAGATGATGTTATATACAAATAGTTGTTATCCTATTTTGTTGCTCTTACCTCACATCCTGTTTAATACAATGTACCTATATACCTCGATACTCGTTACTAATTGCTACGGTACAGTAATGCAGTGCGGTGCGTTAATGTGAAGATGGCGTTTGAAGATGTTTATGTACCGGATACGAGTGTAATAATTGAGAGGACATTATCTAGACTTTTAGAGGAAGGGAAACTACGAGGACGTATAGTGATTCCGCGCATACTCATTAAGTTCTTTGATCAGAAGGCTGTTGAAGGTAGTGCTATCGGTATGCTCGGACTTCAAGAATTAGCTAGGATCAGGGACTTGGCAGAACGTGGTTTAGCTATTGTTGAGGTAATAGATGATGGAGTACGTGAGAGGGCAGTGGATCAGCGTTTAGTTGATCTGATAGTGCGGGAGGTTGCTAGCAAAATCGGTGGTAAAGTAATTACACATAACGAATTGCAGATGCTGGCATGCAAGGCTTTTGGCATAGACGTACTTTATTTAAAGCCTAGGATTGAGGAACGTCTGTGGTTTGAGAAGTATATGGATAGTGAGACGCTGAGCTTGCATCTCAAAGAGGGTGCACCAATACGTGCGAAGAAGGGTAAGCCGGGTGCATGGGAGCTGGTTACGGTGGATAACAGGATTCTGAGTAGAGAGGAGCTAGAGTTATTGATTGAGGATATACTGTCGTACGTCAAAGCTGGTAATGGCTCTATAGAGGTGGAGCGTCCAGGCTCTATGATTGTTCAGCTCAAAGACTATAGGATAGTAATAGTGATGCCGCCTATAGGCAACGGATATGAGATAACAATCGCTAAGCCTATCGTGAAGCTGAGGCTCGAAGACTATAACCTACCTGAGAAGCTCATTCGTAGGCTTGAAGAAAGAGCAGAGGGAATACTAATTGCTGGTGCGCCAGGAATGGGCAAAACAACCTTTGCACAAGCCTTGGCAGAGTACTATAGTCGTAAGGGTAAGATTGTGAAAACAATAGAAGCGCCTAGAGATATGAGATTGCCTCCCACAATATCACAGTACTCAAAAGCCTTTGCTTCTCCAGGAGAACTACACGATATACTATTGCTTAGTCGCCCGGATTACACGGTTTTTGATGAGATGCGCAATGATGAGGACTTTAAAATATACATCGACTTAAGGCTTGCGGGTATTGGAATGATAGGTGTAGTTCACGCAACTTCGCCTATAGATGCTATACAAAGATTTCTCAATCGTGTGGATTTGGGAATGGTACCGAGCATAATTGATACAGTAATATTCATAGATCGCGGGAGAGTAGCGAAGGTCTACGATATATCTATGACGGTGAAACTGCCTACGGGACTCCGAGAGGCTGAGCTAGCTAGGCCAGTGGTTGAAGTTAGAGATTTTCTAACTGGAGAGCTTGAGTATGAGATATACACCTTTGGTGAGCAAACAGTTGTTGTGCCTGTGAAAAAGATTCAGAAGGATGTCATTAAGGAGCGCATACTTGATATAGTAAAGAAAGCCTTGCCATACGCAGACGTGGAGATAGAGGGTCAGCATGTCATACTTTCAGTACCGCGTATGCTCTATACGTCTGCCATAAACAAAAAGGTTCGTAAACTCCGGAGGCGGTTGGAAAAGCTAGGTTTTGAAATGGAGGTCAAACTTGTCTAATAGATTGTGACTGTGGTCAGATGTTTAAGATTGTTTATATGAGGTGAGTTTCCGCGTTAACATGTTTGAGATGTAGTCATGGAGCTTTGGACTATTTTCAAGGACTTCTCGAGAGATCTTAAACATGTTGTTGACAAGCTCAAGTTTATCGACAGGTATTACACGCCATTCCTTTAGCTCTCCGATTCTCACGGCTATCAGCGGTATGCCGCCAGCTCGCCGAGCAAACTCGAGTATTTTAGCTACTTGGTGATGAGGTATGTAAATTGTTTCGAGTCTTCTCCTATACTTTACTTCGAATACAAGCACCAACCCACTACGTATAGCAACGACATCTGGATATACGCTATGTTTAACTTTAGCACCGCTTGCAGGCCCCCGGATCGCTGCGAATCCCAGTTTCCACAGCTTCTTTACTAAATCACGCTCTGCACTATATCCTCGAATACGCTTTGATTTCATTGTATCGCCTCAGGTACTTAACAGTTTTCAGTAGCCCAATCATTAGATAGCATAGTATAAAGCTTTTATTGCTGGAGTTTTGCGAAAGCAGTATTGGTGCGTAATACAATGAGTGAAAGCGGTAAATGCTATGTAATAGTTGAAGTCCCTGCACCGATAGTTAAGAAGCCTAGGCTTCTCAAGTTTGCTGGTGTAGATCCTGGTACGCGAGTAGGTCGAGGATTCAGCTTAGGAGAGCTAAAGGAGGCCGGGATTAGCGAAGCCATTGCTCGAGACCTCGGAATACCCATAGATAAGCGAAGACGCAGTGTTCATGAATGGAATGTTAAAGCGTTAAAGGAGTTTATGGCGAAAGTACAAGATTTGGTTCAGGCCAAGAAAGCGAAACCTGCTAGAATGGTTGCTATTAAAACCTCGACTACAGCAAGTTGATACGGGCCTGAAGTGAGTAAGGTAATATCACGTGAACGACTGATACGTGAAATTGAGATGTACATTGAATACAATCCGAATATATATGCGAAGATAGCGTTTTATAGTGATCCCGAAGTTCAGCAAATACTCGAGAATATCTATACAAGATGGGAGGAAGCTGGACGGAGGGGTATACCCCTAGATTTTGCAACAATTGACGAACTAAAGGTATTAGCCTCTAAGGCTCTTAAGTATAAGGATGCTTCAGCACGAGTACTACTTGACCTTGATCAGCTTGATAGAATGGTATTTCGATCCTTAGCGTCTTCAGACGCTGAGAAAAGCAGTTAATGTCTGCAAAATGTGTCTAGCGACGTAATTAGGTTTATGAGCATCATGTTAACTAAGTCCTTGGCTAAATACCAAGATTTGGGATAAAAAGGATCTAGCTTAGATTGCCGAGTAAACTACGAGACTGAGCACGGTTTTAATATCTCTATTTCAGCTTTGCACCTCATCGATATATTGGTTACGATCTCCTTTAACACGTTGTTGCATAGTGTAACTCCTCGCTCCTGATCTTGGTCATACAACGACACATAGATTCTCAATCGTGGCTCAGAGAGCTCACTACCCTCTGGATGTGACTTTATATAGACATTTGGATGAAGTCTTATCATTTGTTCAATTACAGGTGCAATCTCAGATTCTATTCCAGGAGTTACGAGTATCTCTGCTTCAATCAATCTCTTTGATCCCCGTAACAACGGCTCAATGTGAAGCGTGAACATAGCCTCCATTTCTTTCGGTACCCCGGGTAAGGAGATCACCAGACGTTCACGGTTGTTATGAATTATCCTGAGCATCATACCGGGAGCTATCCCCACAGGGTTCCTAAGTGGTATAGCACCGCGTGGCATTCTAGCCATCTTAATACGCTCTTCAGTTAACTCCATGCCCTTAGATTTGTACTTCTCTTCTATCTCTCTAAGTGCTTGGGGATGCGTTTCTAATGGCAATGAGAAGTAGCGAGCTATGGCCTCTAACGTTATATCATCGGGTGTAGGCCCCAACCCTCCTGTTGTAATAATTAAATCGCAATCGAAAGTGTCTAGACATAGTTTAAGAGCTTTGTAAAGATCCTCAATGTTATCGCCTACAGAGAGTATGACCTTCACCTCATGACCGAGAATCGTTAGGCGACGAGCTAAATACGCTCCATTCGTGTTGATTACGCGGCCTTGCAATATCTCATAGCCTATATTGAGTATACAGCATTCCATACACTAGACACCTATGTACATATAAGGTGGTTAAGCGTAAATGCTTGATAATTGTGTTGTATATGCAACAATGTATCGTAAGCTAGTGGTATGTGATGCTAAGCGTCATGCTGATAGAGTTCAGAGTCTCAGATCGAGGATAAACGGTATCTTGATATACTTAGATACGAGGGACTCTATATCAACATCGAATGTATACTTAACTGACTGGAATTCTTTTCGGAACTCTATCACCTTTAATCGTACTTCTCTTGGATCACGCTTATCTATCAGCACTTGTTTCATAAACTCGGCTATCACCTCCATGTCGCTCTCACGCATTCCATACCTAGTCATCTCTTGAACGCCTATTCTCAGTCCGCTAGGATTCTTTACATCCTCGGGTTTGTCGTACGGTAGAAGATTCTTATTGACTATTATATTTGCTTCCTCTAACAATGCAGCACACTTTGCTCCTCCACCGAGATTCCGTACATCTACGAGTACCTGATGTGATTGTGTGAAACCTAAATGCTCTGCCAACACATTGAATCCGTATGCGTGAAGACTTTCTGCAAGTCTTTTTGCATTCCTCACTATTTGATCTGCGTATGCCTCCCCGAAGTACATCATCTCTATAGCTGTGACCGCTGTTGCTGGAAGTCTATGGAGGTGGTGATTGCTTACAAACTTAGGGAATACAGTCTTTGAGATCTCCTTGTATAGTGCCTCATCGTTTGTAAATATCATACCTCCTTGCGGACCAGGAAACGTCTTATGCGTAGAGGATGTGACGACGTCGGCACCGTGCTCAAGTGGGTTACGCCATTTACGTCCTATTATCAAGCCTAAAACATGAGCAGCATCATACACTAACCTAGCGTTAACACTGTGAGCAGCATTTGCAAGCTCCTTCACTGGATGCGGAAAGAGGTAGACACTCCCTCCAAGTACTACGAACTTTGGTTTGATGTCTTCAATCATCTTTACAGCCTTGTCGACATCGATGTTGAAGTTCTCGGCATCATACGGGAGCTCTATGTGTTCGATGTTAAGGGCTCCCAGCGTTCCGTATTTAGTATGGCTGACGTGTGCACCCGCCTGTACAGGTGCTATGAGAGCTTTGTCTCCTGGCTGGGCTAGTACACGAAAGACTACTGCATTAGCTATGGTACCGCTTATAGGTCTAGGCTCGACATATTTTGCGTTGAGAAGTCTCCCCATGAGCTCCATCACTAGAAGCTCTATATCGTCAATGAACCTTGTACCTTGATAATATCGTTTACGTGGTTTCCCTTCAGCATATCGATGCATCATGTCCGTTAAGTAAACAGCCTCGGCAAGAGGGCTCATTACATTCTCACTGGCTATCAGGTTTATGCACTCTATCCTACGCCACTTATTATGATTAGCTACGATTCTCAATACGTCCACAAGCTCTTTAGGGATGCTCAAGCGCACTACCCCCTCTATAGTATGTTTTTCATCGTTCATATTCTTAACGCTACGATATAGTTCTGAGCAGTCTTTAAGTTTAAGAGTGGTCCCCGTAAAGCTCATCCATAAACTAGTGAACAAGTTCTTTGCTATTGTTTCTGAGAACACTATTACTAGCTCCTTCAGTACTCTGTCCTATCCATATTAGGATTGAAGCTTAATATCGTTGACAAATGTACGTGTTGCTTTGCGCCACACCACCCTAACTATTGATGGTATGTGACGTCCACCAATGGGTATGGACAATTCAATGGTTTCACCTCCCTTTACTGCGCCTATCCTATGCTGCGTTATTACGCTACCAAGGCGAAGAAGTATAATCATCGTATCGTCAGAAGGCTCTTCTGCGATGTTTTTAAGAACGAGATGTAATGCATTTCCATCCACATATAGTTTCTCTACCTTAATCTGTGGATATAGCGCATGCGAGTATGCTAGTATACTAAAGAGATGAACGCTGCTTGTTGACTCTGCCGATATTTCTATGGTTCGTGTAGCGGGGTTTCCTAGATTCATCTCTATTAAGTTAATGCCTGGTGAAAGTGTGTAGTTGAACACGCTGTTTGTGTTCTTATCCAATACTCTTACGGTATCGCGTTTTACAGCCGTTACAGCTAACAAGACCCTACCTTCGTTTGGAGTGAAGTTGCTTGGTACGCCGTATGAGAAGGAGGGCTGTTTGACTAGGGATTCTATTCGTGCATAACCCTCCAAGTAAGTGTGGAACCTTGGATACTCATGTAGAGTAAGCAGACCAGCGATGTCTACCCTAATCGGGTTCCTACCGTCATAGACAATCTTTAGTATTGGTTCGAATCCCTTTATAGCTGATGTGACGTCGTATACAAATAGCGACTTTATGCTGTTCTCTACCTCAGTTTCGATCATTGGTTTATACTCCCGTGTCAGTACCACCTCATCGAGAACTATCTTCCATTTATACATAGGATTGAACGGGACCGTAAGGCTCAGAGCTAAAAGTAGATAAGCCTTCTTTATCGGGTACTGAGGTAACACAGTTCTTGATGTAAGGCTTTTACCGCGTATACCGCCAATTACGGCATCTTCAAACATTGATGTAAATACATAAGCACTATTCTGTTGCTCCTCCCTTATTATCAATGTCATCAGGGAACCCCCGGATGTAGAAGGTAGCGAGGAGATAGATAAGGATTAATATGTTGGTACTTTACATGGCTAACCGTCTTTACCAACTCTACTAGCTTGCAAGATCAGATCCACAAGTGTGCAGAATTTACATACGGTTCTCTTAGGGGAAGTAGGTTCACCACACTTTGTGCACTGTGGTAGTGTAATGGATTCTTTCTGATACTTCAACACTAGCGGCTCTATTACTGTATCTAGGTACGTAATGAGGTTTAGCAATGTACCAGGCGCTTTGCTCTCTATCTCTATGAGCATAGATCGTATCTTCGCTCGTAATGTTGGACGCTGATTTATATAGGGACACTCAGTGTCTTGAAAATGGAATCCCTTGATATAAGCATATATGGTGGTTTCATATTCATAAACATACCTAAGAGGCTTTATTCTCTTTATGAGTGAAGGTGCGTGAGGTGCGCTGAGCGGGTGAGATTGGATTAGTCGTACTATATCGCCTCGAAGTATGTTGATAATGTATGTTTGTACTTCGTCATCTAAGTTATGGCCTGTGGCAATCTTTGTTGCTCCTATTTCACGCGCTATACTGTTCATTACACGTCGACGTGCAATGCCGCAAAAAGTACAAGCAGATAGGGGGCTTCTCACTTTGAGCTTTTGCTGTGCATGCATAAAATCGTCCACGCCATACCCGATAATATCTTTGAGTGTCACAACTAGATGGTCTATACCATGCATTCTTGTAATATGACGCACTAAGGCGACATCCTCTTCCCGGTTATATCCGCTAATCCCTTCAACAATGCTTAGAGCCACGATTTTGTTGTTATCCATTAAGTTAGCTAATATATCTAAAAGCGTTAAACTATCTTTACCCCCTGAGACAGCTACAAGCACCTTATCGCCTTCGGAGATCATGTTGAATCGCTTAATTGTATCCTTAACCCTAGACAGTATATCATTTTCAAAGCATGTTTTACATACTCTCCTCTTGGCATGATGCTGAAGGAACTGTGCAGGTCTGGCTTTACATATATCGCATGTTATCATTGTTAGCCTCATTCCCTAGTGGCTGTGACTTCATCTACACTATGTATTACTGCTCCCATGCTTTCTATAAGCTTCCTTACTTTTTCGAAATCTATATCCGTACCCTCGATCGTTATTGTCAACGTTAATGTTTCGACATCTACTTCATTAACCTTTATATTGACGTGCTCTACCCCTGGCAATTCGACGATTTTCTGTGCCATGTCTATTAATGTGGGTCCTTTTATTGTTTTCAGTACATCTAATACAAGCTTCGTAACTCCCATTACCTCCTCACGCTGTCCGTATGCCTACGATTGAGTTTCTCCCGCTATTTTTGCTTTATACCTCGGGGAGAAATGTTATGAATTGTGATGTGAAGAATGATGAGTTACTCCCGTACGGAGTCACGTCTTAAACGATGAAGAGAACTTACCCGGCTGACTAACTCTACACTTTAATGTACGAATTACGCGGTGCCATATAAATATCGGTACCGACTAGGTACGTTAATGGTGGCGGGTGGTTTAAGGGGAATGAGTGGAAATGCAGTAAAGATGGCGTTGATGAATGCATATAATAGATTTGGTGAGCGTTTGTGTATAGTACTCGAGGCTGCACTTACGGTAGCTAAAAGGAATAGAGTTCTAAAGAATGGCTCTCCGGGCGATTTTGACTATAAATCGTTAGTTGAGGAGTTAAATAGACGTGGCTATCGTTATAATCCATCCCAGCTACTTAGAATTCTAGAGCGTGAGTATGGGGTGCTTGAAACTACGTATCATACAGAGTCTCAGCATTGGTATAAGTTTGTAGACCTCGAGGCTGTGGAGGAATTCATTAATGAGCTGCGGGGTCTCAATTCCATTTTAGAAGAGCCAGAAATCGTAGCGCTTAAAGTACAAATACGGAGTCTTGGCCTTAAACGATGGCTTGACCAGTTAAAGAAGTGGAGTGTAAAACCTAGGCTGACATCAGCGGATGTCAGGAAATTCCAGGAGTTTGCCTTTCGAGTTCTGCCAAAGATCGTAAGGATCCTTAAGCGCGCTGAGGAATTCGATGAGGTGATGATGGCCGAAATAAGAATCTTAAAGGAAGTACTTGAACTGGCTTACATCGTTTCAGAACGAATAGAAGAGGCTATACCTACGTCTAAGAATATTGGAAACGACATACACCAGACTATTGATGTGCACACGGTATCCACGTCAAATCTAGGTAACGAATAAGCTTAGTTATTCAGCAAATATTACTCGACTCACATACTGATAATCGTGATGAGGTGTCCATGTATGCGTAGTAAGGTGACGGTAAGGGACTTTTTGAAGAAGAAGCAATGCGGTGAGAGGATAGTGATGGTTACGGCGTACGACTACGTTATGGCGCGACTTGTCGATATGGCTGGCGTGGATGGTATCCTAGTTGGAGACTCGGTCGCCATGACTATGCTAGGGCTTGATAGCACGGTAAGAATCGGAATGAGGACCATACTACATCACCTCTCTGCAGTTTCAAGAGCTAAACCGCGAGCGTTAGTCGTTGCTGATATGCCGTTCGGTAGCTACGAGATAAATCCTGAGGATGCTCTTAGAAATGCCATAAAGCTTGTTCGTCATGGAGCTGAAGCTGTGAAGTTAGAGGGTGGGATAGAGATATTCAATGTCGTTGAAAGGCTTGTAAAGGCGGGAATACCGGTTATGGGCCACATAGGTCTGAATCCTCAGCGTGCGTTAGTACTAGGTGGCTATCGCTTGATGGGGAAAGATGTTGATCAGGCAATAAAGATAGTCGAGGATGCTAAGGCGCTTGAAGAAGCTGGTGTGTTCGCCATAGTTATTGAGCATACAGCGGCTGAGGTCGCAGCTGAAGTAACTAAACGGGTCAAGGTACCTACCATATGTATAGGCAGCGGCCCATATTGTGATGGTCAGATACTAGTTCTGCACGATATTTTGGGGCTGAGTGAAAACCCTCCCTACTTTGCAAAGGTCTATAGAGACCTATCTAAGGAGATTATCGATGCTGTTCGCGAGTTCATCAATGAAGTTAGGAGTGGACAGTTTCCCAGTAAACAACATTATAAATCGATGCGTTCAGAGGAATACGCTAAGTTTATTGAAAAGCTTTCACAAAGTCAAAGTTAGTT
>DQTV01000031.1 GCA_015662595.1 Ignisphaera aggregans | reverse complement strand
ATGAGGATTGGTGGTCAGCCTGGAGAAAACCCAGCTATACCGCCAGTCTCAGGGTTGATAAGAGCCTTGTCACCTCTATAGAATACAGAGCCTATCAATATAGCTGGGTTTTCCCCAGGCTGACCACCAATCCTCATACCGGCTATCTCAAACACTTTCTGCTCAGCAGTGAACAGGGTTCCGTACTCAGTGTAGACCATGTACATCACCGCTGTAGACTGTGAAGAAGCTTAACCGACTCTATCTGGCCCTCTCTATCGAGAGGACAGGATATGATAACGCCGTTGACCAAGTCCTGGACATGCTCAACGAATTCGCTAAGCTTGGGTAGCTCTATGTAGGGCTGTCGAAGCTCTTTCTCTATAAACTCTCTATTCCTCTGTGTAGCGATAATAGCGTAGGCGTAGAGCTTCTTCCCTAGCCCTGTCACGATCTCCGAAACCCTTGATAGTTTCTCTATGCTGTCTATCGATACTCTCAGAGCATAGAAGAAGTCGAAAGGCTTCTCAACCCTGGACCTGATGGCGTTGAGCTCGTACCTCATGCTGAGGATAGCGCCTAGAGCTATCCTCACACCTATGCTGCGTAGGAACTCAGCTGCTTGCTCACTACTAAGCTGGTTTACCGAAGAGCCGTAGACTGGCTTATCACCAACGGTTAGGAGAACTCCATCTAACTCAGCTACCTCAGCTCCCATAACGGTTGATGCTAAGGCTACTGGGTTGATGTCGCTCAGCCTTACATGAGATACCACGGTATAGTCATGGCCGAGCACACGCTTTAGCACTGCACCGACCACCGTAGAGCTAGGTCTAGGCACTCCCATAGGCGATTCCGGGATGTCGAAGCCGTCGACATAGTTGGCGACAGCCTTGGCATACTCTAAAAACTTCCTGCTGGGGACCAACTCGATGAGGATCTCCATAGGCTAGCCCTCTCGCTTTTGAGAGAGTGGATGGTGAAAAGGCTTATAACCTCATACATCAACGCAACGCCATCTCGGGCCATCCACGTTCTCTAAACGGAGAGCAAACACTACGTTTATTTTCCTCCATAGAGTTGAGGTAAGCGGTAGGGCGGGTGACGAGGTTTTGGACCCCATTCTCGAGGTTAGGAATCTACATGTTGTGTATCGATCTCCGAGAGGCTACGTAAGGGCTGTTGACGGAGTATCCATGACGGTGCTCGACGGGGAGGTCCTAGGGATAGTCGGTGAGTCAGGTAGTGGAAAGACTACGCTTGCACTCACCATACTACGTATCCTACCATCCAATGCAAAGATCGTTAGCGGCTCCATACTATTTCGAGGTAGCGACCTCGTTTCGATGGATGAGAACGCGCTTAGAGATTATAGGTGGAAGAGGATCTCAATGGTTCCACAAGCAGCTCTAAACGCTCTGAACCCCACGATGAAGATACTAGACCACGTCCTTGAGACAGCGCAAGCTCACGGTATTAGGGACCGCAAGTACGTTATTGAGCGTATATCCGAGCTTCTACAAATGCTTCGCCTCGAACCGGAGAGGGTTCTGAGAAGCTATCCTCATGAGCTTAGCGGTGGTATGAAGCAGCGAGTCCTCATAGCCCTTGCCCTATTCCTAGACCCCGAGCTCATAATTCTCGACGAGCCGACGACAGCTCTCGATGTACTTACCCAGAGGTTCATACTAGACCTGCTAAAGGATCTACATAGAAAGACCGGCAAGACGATGATATTCATAACCCACGACATTGCGATCATCGCCGACGTTGCCGATAGGGTTGGCGTTATGTACGCCGGTAAAATGGTTGAGATAGGCGATGTGTACACAATATTTAGAGATCCAAAGCATCCGTACACCAAAGCCCTTATCAAGAGCATACCTAGCCTAGTTGGTAGTGTAGAGGATATGAAGCCCATACCTGGATTCCCACCAGACCTCATCAACCCGCCTCCGGGATGTAGATTCCATCCGAGGTGTCCATACGCAATGGATGTGTGTAGAAGTCGTGAGCCTCCAGCAGTAGAGTTAAGACCTGGGCACGTAGTGTGGTGTTGGCTCTACGCAAAGAGGTGAGCTCCTTATGCCACCCCTGATCGAGGTTCGTAACCTAAGAGTGTACTTCCCCGTTAAGCGTGGACTCTTTAGCAAGCCTCTATACGTTAAAGCAGTTGATGGCGTCTCTATATCGATTGGTAAAGGCGAGGTTCTCACTCTCGTAGGAGAGTCGGGATGTGGGAAGACGACCCTGGGCAAGGCTATCGTTGGTCTGGTCAGGCCTACAGATGGTGAGATACTGTACAAGGGTAAGAACATACTGAAGCTTAAGGGGAGGGATTTCCTTGAGTATCGTAGAAACGTTCAGATCGTTCATCAGGATCCCTACGCATCGCTTAACCCAACGAAAACCGTGTTCCAGATACTATCGGCTCCGTTAAAGCGATGGGGTATAGCTAGGACTCGCGATGAGATTGTGGAGAGGATATGTAAACTCCTTCAGCTTGTAGGTCTTACACCTCCAGAAGACTTTCTCAATAAGTATCCGCATCAGCTCTCTGGCGGTCAGAGACAGAGGGTTGTGATTGCTAGAGCTGTAAGCGTTAACCCCGAGCTCATAGTAGCTGACGAGCCTATCACCATGATCGACGTATCGCTTAGGCTAGGTATACTCAACCTGATGCTAGACCTTAGAGAGAAGCTCGGTACAGCCTACGTATTCATAACCCACGACTTTGGAGCCGCTAGGTACTTTAGCGCGCGTGGAGGTGGTAGGATAGCCGTCATGTACCTAGGGAAGATCGTAGAGGTAGGCTCTGCTGAAGACGTTATTCGAGATCCTCAACACCCCTACACAAAGGTACTGCTATCAGCTGTACCAGTACCAGACCCCGAGGAGTCTAGGAAGAGAAAGGTCATCCAGCTTAAGAGCCTAGATATCCCCAGCCCCATAAACCCGCCTCCGGGATGTAGATTCCATACAAGATGCCCATTCGCTATGAGCATATGCGAGAAGGAGGAGCCTCCAATGGTGGAGGTTAAGCCAGGTCACTGGGCTGCCTGCTGGCTGTATGCGAAGAGGTGAAGTCCTTGGAGCAGTTCTTTCGACTCTTCCTATCCGTAGCCTTCTCCTTCCTCATACTCGCACTCTTCGCAATGCTATTCCTAAAACCTGGCTCCCCCTCATTTATAGTGAACCTGGTCGGCATAGCTATGCTAGTTCTATTCATAATCCTACTCTCTGTGTTTATGAGAAGAACCCTCTCTCGCTCAGAGGAAAAGATTTGAGAACCTCACTACCTTCAACCCGAGAGTGTTTTAAATGTACTTAGCTACGATAAGCACTATCGTTTCTATACTTTACAACCGGTACTTACGAAACGTTTAATACTGTACAAAATGATGTAGCGTACGAAGGTGTTTGGTATGGGTATGAAGCTCAACACCAAGCTAATGGTTACAGTGTTAGGAGCGTTACTCATAGCAACGCTGATAGTTAGCATCTATGCTCCAGTAATACAGGCTCAGAAAAGAGAAATAGTTCTGTATACACATGGGTGGTGGCAACCACCACCAGCTAATCGATACAACCCATTCGCTCCTAAGGCAATAAAGATCACTGGACTTGTATATGAACGACTTGCTCAGTGGATTAAGCTGACGGACACCTACGTTCCAGAGCTAGCCATAGGCTGGGAGGTTAAGCGTGACCAGAACGTTGTTGTGGTTCATCTGAGAAAGGGCGTGTATTGGCACGATGGTAAGCCATTCACGTGTAAGGATGTCTGGACGACGCTAATGATCTACAAGGCTCTCGGTAGAAAGGTCTGGGACTACATCTCGGATGTTGAGTGTGTTGACGACTACACAGTCGTCTACCACGTCAAGAAGTGGGCCTACCTACTCCTACACTACATACTCTTCAGAGATGGTCTGATAGTCGCTCCATACCATATCTACGGCAAGTTTGCTGAGGAGATAGCTAAGGCCAAGACTAAGGAGGAGATGGAGAAAATCGTCAAGAAGTTGATCGAGTTCGAGCCAGAGACGATCATCGGTACAGGGCCATTCAAGTTCCAGACCATAACATCTCACGAGGTTGTTCTCGTAAAGTTCGATAAGCACTGGGCTGCAGACAAGATATACATCGACAAGATCATAATGCCATACATAGTGAGTAACGAGGTTGGTTGGCAGTACTATCTAGCTGGTAAGCTAGACTACGACTGCTTCATGATGCCATACGAAGTCTATAAGCAGGTCGTTGCAAAGCCGTTTGCTAACGTGGTCAAGATCTCCGACATGTCTGGCTTTGCACTGGTGTTCAACTTCAGAAACAAGTGGCTTAGGATACTAGAGGTCAGACGAGCTATTGCCTACGCAATCAACAGAACCAAGGTAGCTATAGCGGCTGGTAAGGGACTGTTCGACCCAGTTGACTATCCAACAGGACTACTAGAGATGCAGAAGCCGTGGATTGAGGATCTGATTAAGGCTGGTGTCCTCGAGAAGTACGAGTACAATCCAGAGAAGGCTGCTGAGCTCCTGAAGAAGGTCGGCTTCACTAAGAAGGGTGGTAAGTGGTACACACCAGAAGGCGAGGTCTTTAAGCTGACGCTCATAGCTCCCGGTGGCTGGACGGACTGGGTTGCAGCGATGCATGAGGTTGCTGAGGAGCTTAGAGCCTTCGGTATAGAGGTCGAGCTCAGAACACCAGAATCTCCAAGCTACTGGAGCAGTGAGTGGTACAAGGGTGGTAAAGGGTTCGACATAGCTATCGACTTCTATGGAGTGTGGATGTCCTATCCATGGAGAGCCATGAAGAGAGTGTGGGTAAGCGTAGACGTAGTCTCCAAGAGGATCATACAGGGTGACGAGTTCTACAAGTGGGCACAGAACCTAGAGCTACCATACTTCAAGACCACCATAAACGCGATAGAGCTAGTCGATAGGCTAGCCGAGACCTTCGACAAGGCTGAGCAGAAAGACATAGTGCAGAAGCTTGCCTACGCTGTCAACTACTACCTGCCGATCTATCCAATAGCTGAGAAGCACCTACTGCTATACGCAAACGTTGAGCACTTCATATGGCCAGATCCGAAGTACAACTATGCACTATGGCAGAACGCTGCTGGTGGACACCTAGAAGCTCTAGCGTTCATGATCAAGCTCGGTGCTGTAGTACCCAACCCGAAGTACTGGGGTGTACCAGCGACAGTGACCGTGCCAGTCACGGTAACCATACCCAAGCCGATAACGGTGACAACGCCAGTCACAGTAACAACGCCAGTACCCGTAACCGTACCGACAACCGTTACGGTAACGGCCTTCAAGACCGTTACCAAGGAGGTCACTGTCACCGTAGCCACACCATCGCCATACACACTAACGACAACAGTCACAGTAACTCCGTGGGGTCTAGCGATAGGTTTAGCAATCGTGCTATTCATCATAGGCCTCGTAGTTGGCTGGGCCGTCAAGAGGAAGTAGCTCTAGCCTAACCCCCTCCATTTTTCAAAAACCCCTTTTTCTCGTACCTCAACCCCTTGATCAGCATATAATACTCCTCAAACCCGGTATCTTGTGGTGAAGACAGCTCATGAGGTGGATAGTTAGACGAGCTATCATAGCATTTCTAACCGTGTTCACAGCTATGACACTATCGTTCTTCGTCATAAAGGCTATGCCTGGAGATCCTATAGATGCGTTAGCACAGGCTTTTGTAAGGCAGTACTACATGAGCTATGAAGAGGCTTACAGGCTAGCGCTTGCAGCTGCACCATTCGTTCCTAAGGGACCTGTGTGGAAGCAGTACGTAGAGTACATGACCAAGTTCTTTAGAGGAGATCTAGGCGTCTCGATATCGTTTAGCACTGGTAAGAAGGTTGCTGAGATACTAGCCGATGCCATTCCCTGGACCGTGCTAGTTGTAGCCACATCTCTCGTGATAAGCTTCCTCATGGGCATCGTGATAGGGATGGTAATGGCTTACAAGCACGGTAGTAAACTCGATAGCTCGCTTATAGTGGCATTCTCGATCCTCAGATCGATACCCGAGTACATAGTCGCCATACTACTGCTATGGATACTAGCTTTCCAGATGGGCCTCTTCCCCACTGGAGGTCGATACGATTACTGGGCACTCGAACTTCTTAAGAAGGGAGATGTGCTGGCTTTCCTAGGCAACGTCCTATGGCATGCAGCACTACCCATACTAACCTGGATCATCACACACATAAGCGGTTGGGCTTTAGCTATGAGGGGTAGCACCATAGGGGTACTAGGTGAGGACTTCATAACCTATGCAAAGGTTAGGGGCCTACCATCGAGAAGAATCGTGATTAAGTACGTTGGTAAAAACGCGATACTACCCCTATTCACCTCCTTCATGTTGAGCCTAGGCTTCATGTTCGGTGGATCGATATTTATAGAGTTCATATTCTCATACCAGGGGGTTGGATGGGTGCTATACCAATCTATTACCCAGCGAGACTGGTACCTAATGCTAGGCGCCTTCAACATAATAATCATAGCCGTTGTTCTCGGAGCTCTACTAGCGGATATGCTCTACGGATTCCTGGATCCCAGAATACGTAGAGGTGGAACTACATGAAGATCTCACACCTCAGGCTTGGAGTAAAAGCGTTTATTGAGGACTGGATACTGTTCCCCCTCTCCGTAATAGTGCACAACGTCAAGGCACTGGTAGGGTTCATCATACTCCTGTTCTACATAGCTATGGCCACCATAGGCCCCCACGTCGTGCCCTACCCACGGTCTTTCACGTGCCCACCCTACCTACCACCAACGATCTTCCGCTGGCCTCCATCGCTTGAACATCCGCTTGGATGTGACTACATCGGTACCGATATATGGGCTCAGATAGTGTGGGGCTCTACAACGGTGTTAGAGATAGCGTTCATAGCGGGTATCGTAACCACACTGGTCGGCATAGCCGTGGGCATGATAGCTGGGTTCCTGGGTGGGAAGGTAGACGCTGTTCTCATGGCCATAACCGACGTGGTCATGACGATACCCGGCCTACCCCTCCTGATAGTCTTGGCATCGGTGATAAGAACCTCTAGCCCACTAGTTGTAGGGCTTATGCTAAGCATAACTGCGTGGGCTGGACTTGCACGCGCCATCCGCTCACAGGTACTATCGCTAAAGTATAGAGAGTTTGTTGAGGCTGCTAAAGCTCTGGGTATGCCTACCTGGCACATAGTGTTTAGGGAGATCATGCCCAACCTAATGAGCTTCGTAGCGATAAACTTCATCTTCGCAACTGTTGGAGCTATCTACGGCTCTGTAGGACTATACTTCCTAGGGGTACTACCGTTCACAGCCTTCAACTGGGGCATAATGCTAAACATGGCGTTTAGACAGGCAGGAGCTCTATACAGCCTTCACACCATACACTACCTACTAGCGCCGATATTCGCGATCATAGGGCTTCAGATAGGGCTAATACTCTTCTCGTACGCTATAGACGAGATATTCAACCCGAGACTAAGAGCTCGAGCCTAAGCACAGCCTTCCACTAACTACAACAGCGCCGAAACACTGAGGAATTCCAGCGGTGTACAGGGTTTGTCGCTATGATGTCTTTAGAGAGTTACTATGGAGGTGACAGGGTTGTCGATAGCCAGGTCGCGCAGCTCTACAATAAGTGTGGTTCTGAAGAGCCTTGGGCTCACCGTACTCTGGAGGCTAAGGATATCGAGAACCTGTTTAGGTTAAGCTGGTTCTCCTCCTCTCTATTCGCAGTACTTAGACTCGATCGCAGAGTTGTAGGCTTTATCAGAGTTTGGATGGGTCGTAGTAGCTGTGAGGTTTGGCTATGCGTAGACCCCGATCTTCCTGAAGTCCTTCGCGTAGAAGCTGTTGAGAAGATGCTTTCCTGGGCTAGCGCTAGGTGTAGAGAGCTTGGCACACCACAGCTATCTATATGGTCAGGCTACAGGTTTAGCTATATGCATAGAGCTATCAGAAGCGTCCTAACGTGGTATGTCGAGGACGTCGGCTCGATGTTGATGAGGTTCTCTGGAAAAGTTGTCGACGTTGAGCCTCCTCCCAACTATAGGTTTTCAGTGCTGGATAGCGTAGATACTGAGGTTCTACGAAGTGTTGTTGAGGTGTATAACCAGGCGTTCTCTATCTACGACTGGTTCTCTCCAAAAAGCTTTGAGGATATCCTGACGGAGTTCTCGTGGCTTAGACCCATATACATCGTAGCGCTTCGGGAGGGAGAGGTTGTTGGGTATGCAATGCTGAACACGTTTAGAGCTATCGATGGTGAGATCTCGGCTGAGGTTGTTGAACTCGCTGTAAAACCTCGTTATAGAGGTCGAGGTATTGGAAAAGCTCTCCTACACTACGCTACTCTCTACGCTGTGGATAGACTGGGTGTTCGAGATAGGCTGTTTCTACTCGCTGTTCCCGAGCTAATCAAGTTCTACTACTCGATGGGCTACACACCCTGGAGAGAGTACATGGTTATCAGAACGCTCCTCACATCCCTACCAGCTTAGCAATAGAGAAATCTCGCTCTTGAAGCCCATTCACGTCGGGTATACACCATACGCTTAGCTCTAAGATCGTGAATCATCTGAGCTAGCTTCTCCTGCTCTATCCACTCACCGTAGGCTTTGCCAAGACCTATAAGCTTAGCAACAACCTTCCTAACCTCTGGATCTACACGACCTGGTGGAGCGCTATCAAATGGTGTTCCGGGTAGGGGTATGAATGTGTGTGCATGTATCTTAGCACCCATCATCGCTAGTCTTTCCATAGCCTTTATCGTAGCCTCGATATCCTCTCTCGTTTCACCAGGTAGGCCAAAGATGAAGTCTATGTCTACGGAAAATCCATAGCGTAGAAGAATCTCCGTAGCCTCGAAGACATCCTCAATCGTATGACCTCTATGAATAGCCTTCAAAACCCTGTTAGATCCAGACTGAGCACCTATAATAACCCTCTTATTGTCTACGAGCTTCCTAAGCTCTCTAACAAGATCCTCAACAACTGAGTCAGGCCTCACCTCGCTAGGGAAAGAGCCAAAGAATATTCTACCACCATATCTAGAAGCTCTAGACCTCAACCTCTCCAACAGCTCGAGAACCGTTGAGACGTTGGGCCGAATACCGTCAGCACTCCCATAAGCAAAAGAGTTTGGGGCTATGAACCTCAGATCCCTTAGCCCACGACTCCACATAATCTCTGCATACTCAACAACTCTCTCAATCGAGCGATACCTAGGCCTACCAAACATGTAGCTAACCTGACAAAATCTACACGCAGATACACACCCCCTCATAATCTCGATTGGGCAGAACAGTTCGCGCCAGTATGGATATGGTGGGTAGCGATCTAGATCTACACACCCACTCCTCTTCTTAACAACAAGCTTGTCACCATCCATATACGCAGTCCCACAGACACGGTAATCACCACCGCCATCAACCTCGTTTAGCATCTCAACAACAGTATCCTCACCCTCTCCATAGACAACAACATCGAAACCAAGCTTAGTTAGAGTGCCTAGAGGATCGCCAGTAGCGTGAGGACCGCCAGCAACAAGTATAGCTCTCGGTACATACCTCCTCAACAACCGAACAAGGTGAGCAACGTAAAGAACCTGTGGAGTCAGTATAGGGAATCCAACAACAACTCTTCTATACCTATTACCAAGCCTAGCAACTCTCTCAACAACATCGATATCCCGATCCCATCTAAGCATATAGACATCAACACTACGTAGCGTAGACTCAACAGCAGCTACAACAACATACGCAGAGTACTTACTATCCCTCGAATACACAACAACAAACGCTGTATCACCCATACACACAGCAACCCATAGATACCCACACCAACAAACCCCCTCTACACCCCTTAAACACCTAACACCTTTCCACTCCATTATGGGGTTTCATGGTTGGAGGATATTCGAGGATGTGGTAGAGAGGTATGTGTGGAGAGATGAAGGGGGATTTCTTGTGGGAGAAGCTATGGTGAGAGGCGTTGGTAAGTGGGGTGGTCATAGTCTTAAGACATGGATTAAGAATGAGCATATCATGGCTTGGCTAGACGGAAATCTATTGTCATGCCACCAGATCTGATAACGTTTGTACTAGACGATGGTGAATCGATAACCAATGCTAAGCTAAGAGAGGGTATCAAAGTGAGTGTTGTGGTAGCTAAGGTGCTAGATATATGGAGAACCCCTAGAGGATTAGAAGTATCTGAGTCAAGACGCTTCAGCTTCGATTACGACTATGTAT
>DQTV01000037.1 GCA_015662595.1 Ignisphaera aggregans | reverse complement strand
CTACACATCTACTTGGCCAAGGAGCTCGTATATGTTGGGGCCAAGCCTGAGCGTTACGAACTTCTGAGGGTTGTCATACTACCTGTAGACGAGGCTATAAAATTGATTCTCTCTGCTCCTATAGCAGATGCGAAGACACTATTAGCACTTCTATTCTATACATCGCTGTATCGCGGTAGTGCTAAGTGAGACATCGCACCTAATACCTTAAGCACTCAGAACGGGATTCCATCATCACACATCAGCAATGGGAACTTTCATCACGCAGCACAAGTACCCGAAAATACAGAGCTAATAAAGCGCGGCTTTTTGTTCTAAATGATAGTGTGTGATGTATGGGAACGCTGTTGAGTAGATGATGATAATGGGAAGAGCCGAAGATATGAGGAGCCCACCCTTGACTGACTAAATGGGGCTGTGATGATATCGCACGGGAGCTGATAGGTGATGTATTGGCGGAGGTCTGAGCTTATATCACTATTCCTTCCCTAGAAGTGCGCGCACAGTCCTCCTAACAGCTTCCCTCGAGCTCATCGACGGCTTCCAGCCTAATGATTGAAGTTTAGAAACATCTAATAGCATAAACTTTACATCTCCACGCCAGCCACGTCCATTAGGAGTAGCGGGTCTGAAAACATACCTAACATTTTTTAAACCCATTTCCTCGACAACGATATTTGCTATCTCTAGTACCGTAATCCAGTCCACGTTACCAACGTTGAATATCTCATATTGTGAACCGCGTTCCAAGATGTAGTTGACTAATAGAAGTGTAGCGTCTATAGCATCGTATACATGGAGGTAACTCTTGCGTTGAGTTCCATCCCCTAAAATCTCTAGAATCTGTGGATTAGCTTTCAATTTCCTTATAAAGTCCACTATCACTCCATGATTACAGCGAGGCCCTATAATGTTTGCATATCTAAGAATTAGGCTCTTTATACCGTAGAGTCTTGAGTATGTCGTAATGAGGATTTCAGCACTAAGCTTAGAAGCCCCATACACTGATATCGGCTCTAAAGGGTAATAATTCTCAGGTGTTGGAATACGCTTAGCTTCTCCATACACTGTTGAGCTGCTTGCAAAGACCACCAGTTCTACATCGTGAACCCTGCAAGCCTCTAACACATTGAACGTAGCTACGATATTTTCCTCGAAGTGTATTCGTGGATTCTCTACCGATGTACGAACATCGGGATTAGCTGCAAGGTGAAAAACTACTTCCGACTCTTTGAAGTGCTCCACCCATTTGCTATCATATATCTTGAGATCGCTTTGAATAAACTTAAGGTATGGTTTATCGATGTGATGCGCTATGTTGTTTAAGGAGCCAGAACTAAGGTTATCGATTACTACGATCTCGTCTGCAAGTCCTTTATTAACTATGAAATCTACTAGATGACTACCTATAAATCCAGCACCGCCAGTAACTACAACTCTTTGAAAATGCATCATTCTGTGGTCCCTTCATCACATTTCAGCCTGGCTAGATCTAATCATCTGGTTCCATTGAGAATCTCCTTTGCACTCCTTAAAATCTCCTCAACCACTTTTTCACCGAAGTAAGGCAATGAGATTAGCCTCGCTTTAGGGGTCTTAACGAGATCGTGCACCGTCCTTATACCAGCATTTATCAGTATGCGTGCTCTTACCCTACCTATGCCCTTGACCCTTGCCAGATCAACAGCGTCTTCACGAACGCCCTTCTCAATCCTTATACTGAGTGTAGTTAACGCTCTTGCATGCTGTTCTAAACCACATATCGAGCATATACGTGCTGCAGCATGAGTAAGCCACGTGGCGGTGTCAACAATGTTACTAAGATCTCCAAGCCCTATACCATAACGCTCAACTATTGTATCCTCCTCTACCTCATTAATCCATTCGTATAGAATTCTAGCTATCTTGTAGCCTCGCAACCACTGTTGAGTGGATATTCTCTCATCGATATCCTCAGGCAACGGTATTTCGCCGATGTTAGCAAGCTCCACTGCCTCATCATAGAGCTGAGAATACCTATGTATTCTAACACGTTCAAAATCCGGTGTCAACGCTATAAGTGTTAAGTAGTATAGTTCTGAGGCCTTTGAACGATTACGCAGGCCTCGGATTATTATATTTGCTGTGAGCGGATCTACATAAAGCTTGGAAACAGCTTCACCTAGTGGTGTAGCTAAGTATTCTTCACCTTCCTGATATATCATCTCCATTTCTTGTAGATGCCTAATCGTTGAGAGTATTCTATGCTGAGCCAGTATTATCCTTGCGTTCTGAGCTCCCAAGGTCTTAGAGAAGAAGTCTATGAGCTCCTTTAGTCTATTGGCGTATCCGGAAACGATAGTGGATAAAACATGGATTCTGAGTGCGCGTTCATTCCATAGCTTAGACTCCACATTTTCAGGTACGCCGCGAATATAGTGAAGCGCTACCTGAGGGGTGGGGGCATCGGCTATTATTGCCTCGCCATACGGGTCGTATTGAGGCCTACCAGCACGTCCAGCCATCTGCTTGTACTCAGCTATTGAGATCCTCGTCCACTGTGAAGACTCAAAACGTCTAGTATAGACGACTACGCGTCGTGCAGGCATGTTTATGCCTGCAGCAAGAGTAGGTGTCGCTACAACAATCTTTATCAAGCGCTCTCGAAATCCCTTCTCTACAACTTTTCGAGCAATACTTGAAAGGCCTGCATGATGAAACGCGACCCCTCTCTGAATTAGAGGTGCTAAGCTCTCATATTCTATACGTGAAGAGGATTGCGATTTCAACTCTGAAATAAGGTTTTGTAGCTCCTTACGTTCCTGAGGCTCCAAGAATCGCTCAACGATGGGAGCGAGCTTTGCAGCGCTTTGTTCTGCTTGACGACGTGCTTGTTTAAATATGAGCACCTGATAGTTTTCGTTCATAGCTCTCAATGCTATGTGTGTGAGTAAATCATGTTCGACGGGTTCTACCCTTCCATCCTCAAACACTATCTCATTTCTATGCCTATCATAATAACCTTCAATGAGTTTTACTGGTCTCCACTCACTATATACGAGCTCAGCATTCAACCACTTAGCTAAGTGATGAGGGTTGCCTACGGTTGCTGAAAGCCCTATGATCTGCAAACCCATGAACAAAGCTCTCGTTGCGATGAGTTCGACTATAGGTCCACGTTCAGGGTCGTTAATACTGTGCAGCTCATCGATCACAATAGTTTTGACTCTATTAAGCCATGACGGCCTATGTCTAAGTATGGAATCTAACCTTTCATATGTTGCAACGATGATACCGTACTTACCCAGGTTCTCTCCAGGCTCGTCATAATCACCGGTTGTTATACCGATCGAAACCCCATAGCGCTCCCAGAACCTAAACTCCTCGTACTTCTCGTTTGCTAATGCCTTCAATGGTGTAGCATAGATTCCTATACCATTATTTAATGCCGTCGACACCAGGGCTAGCTCTGCTATCAATGTCTTTCCACTGGCTGTAGGCGTAGAGACAACGATGTTCTTACCCTTTAATAACCCCTTTCGAAGGGCCTCGGCTTGGGGCGGCGTAAACCCGTGAATTCCACGACGTTTCAATCCATGTCTTATTACCTCAGGTAAAGCGAACCGCTCTAAAGGTTCAAGGTTCATAGCTTCGGCTTACCCCTAAGCTACGTCACGATTAATGGTGCTAACGCGGATTATAGCCATGATACACCATCCCAATTAGACTGTGATAATGTATCTATTCACCTCGTCATACCACCTATCACGTGTTAAGTCGATAAGCGCTACAGCTGCGCTTATATTACCATAGTAACCCCTCATCGTGAACAGAGTCAATACCTTATTTCCATGATTAAGTTTGTAACCGGCGATGCATGGCTCATGAGCTCTTATGATTAGCTTGATATTTAGCTTCGAAAGCGTTTGCTCTGTTACCCTGTATCCCCATAGCTTACCAGCTCCTCGATAACTAGGTATCCACTCTACGTTCTCTTCTATAGGATCGCTCCATAAAATATCCTCTATAGCGGTCTTATCCTCGCTGATTCTCAGAATGTCGTCAGCATTTGAATACTTCAATACCCTCAAAATCGGGGGTCCTCCATGAACCGCTAATAAGTTGTTTGGAATGTAAACCATGAGTGGCAAGCATTCAAAGACACGCTGACTCAACTCATACAGTTGCTCACCTTCTTCGCGTCCAAAGCGCATGACGAGATACTGTGGATAGTCGTGGGGGTAAGGTGGTAACCAGGGTGGTGGTTCATGATTTCCGCGAAGCGTGATTATCTGAGATCGCCATTCACTTTTCAGTAAAGCTATTAGCGATAATGCTTCGAGTTGCTGTGCTCCGCGATCTACGTAATCTCCCAAGAATACTACGTAGCCACCCTCTCTCAGATGTGTATAGAGATCCACACGTTTTACAAAGACTTCGTATAGGGTCTCCAAATCTCCGTGCACATCGCCTACGAACAGTATCCTCTCAGCACGGTCTAAAACCATAACATGATTGCGCTGAACATGTTTAGCCTCAAAACTTAGAATCGAGGTAAACTCCTCAAGCACTTTCTTGTACTCATAGCTATCTAGAGCTACCTTCCTAGCATGTCGAAACATCTGCTCGATTTTCGACATCTCAGCGGCCCACTATAAGTGTTGACCAGATCCTTATGACCAGATATCTAGCTTTTACGGTAGTTACTATGCCGCTATAACGCGCTGCATAGCGTATACACGTGTTTTGAAGCCACATACCTTACATACAATCTGGTTACAGACGATGTATAGCTTGTGTCCACAGCGTGGACATACAAAATATATCGCGCTCCTGTACATGATTACGCAGTCCCGGCAACAGTAATTATCGCTTTTCGAAGTTATAAATATAGCTCCTCGACTGAGATCTAATGCATGCTTAATAAAGTTGGGGTTGATAAATGGCGCTTCAGAGGACTAATAGGTAAGGGCTTGAGTATGGCATTGATAAGGGCTCTAACTCTACATGTCGCTCCACGTAATTGGTCGCCACACGATATTGT
This sequence comes from Ignisphaera aggregans, assembly GCA_015662595.1. Classification (GTDB taxonomy): domain Archaea; phylum Thermoproteota; class Thermoprotei_A; order Sulfolobales; family Ignisphaeraceae; genus SZUA-1435. The sequence continues at coordinate 38,734 of DQTV01000037.1, read as the reverse complement.
TGACAGTGTTATTGAGTTAGTGTCCAAGGTGCGTGACTGTATCAGGACATGCGGACTTAACGTATGGACATTGCGTGCTATACTACCACCTCTCCCAGCAAGCTTAGATCGTGAATGGTGTCAAAGATTAGCTCGTATGCTAGCCAGTATTGATGACATTCTCATCGCGGCATTTCCATTAGAATGTGAAAGTCCGTGCACTGACATCATCTTAGAGCTTATCGATAACGCTCATAACATCTATGGCAGTATAAGATGTGACAGTGATACGTGCCTATTGCGCGCTGTAAACAAAACGCTTAAGAAATCCGTAGAACCAGACACGTATACCCGGTTCGCCATTACTGTGGGTACATGGATTGAAACTCCATACTTTCCTGCAGCCGCAAATGTCAGCATGTCTATGGGTATCTCTGCTTCGCTACGGTACGTAGATCTTGTTGAGCGAGCACTGCTACATGGTGATGTGGAGAAGCTGACAGAATTCATAGAGTCCTCAATAAGAAAGCTTCATAGTGTAGCTCTATGTAGTGAGCTACCATTTAGAGGAATAGACCTATCTCTCTCACCGTGGATGGATGAAAGCGTGGGTCATTTAATAGAAAAACTCATATCTGCAAAGATAGGTAGTCCTGGAACTATTAATGCGGTGCATAGCCTGAACATGTTTATCAAGGCTATTGCAAGGAAGATGAGGCTCAATGTAATTGGATTCAATGAAGTTATGCTTTCGGTAGCTGAAGACAATATCTTAAATGAGCGTGTTAAGGAAGGGTATGTGAGGCTGAGGGATCTCGTTTGCTACTCGCTTTTCTGTGCACCTGGACTTGATATGGTAGCTATCCCTCGAAGTATAGACTTGGACAGGTTAGCTATCGATGTATTCACGGTTCATAAATACAAGATGCGTACGCTAATAATACGTGTAATACCCGTAGATGCTGAGCCAGGCACACCAATTCAGCTTAAGAATATTGGCACTACGTATGTAAGTCTGCCTTAGTAATTAGCAATCGTCTATGATAGTGATAAAGGCTATGACGCTTAACCTTTCTACACGTAGTGATGGATTTCACGAAGTGGTTAGCTAATTGAAATAGCTTGTTAAGGTTATGAGCATCGTTAATGAGCTTGACAAAGTATATATCGTGTAAAGTGTATCCCAAACACAACGCCAACGCAATGTCGATGAGATGCGGTTTACCCACAAAAAATGCTGTGTCTATGTATTCAGGGTACCCAAAGATAGGACCATCACCTGATATACATTTTGAAAGCGAAACGATTGCTAGATGGGGTGTCGTGTACCTTAATATCGTTGCTATGTTAAGGTGTGTAGCTGTAAACCCTTGTCTAAGCAGAGCCCTAGAGCTGCTATCGGTTAGATAGTACACGTATAGGGCTGAGGGTGTGAGTATTGGAGGAGCATCGCAAGTCCGTGGTATCGAGAACACTATTGTGGTCCCAAGATTATTGGGATTCGCAACCTCTATGGTTAGTGTATTGTGAAGTCCTTGAGTATGTATGCTAGCCTTTACTCGAGGTGTAGATTTGTAGTCGATTACCAGACCGCGTTTGTATAGCGGTACGAGGATGGGGATCTTAGTTAGTATATCGCTATGAGTACCGATGAAAGGGTTTACGTATAGCAGTAAGTGCTTGCAGATACTGTTAAGAGCTGAGATTACCATGGAGACTTCGTGTAGTGGTGGCAGAGTCTCGTCAAGAAAGGGCGTTGGTATGTCTAGCACTAGTACGCAATGAGAAGGTCTTCCCAAGTACATTTCAATGACGCTGTCGAGATCCGCTTTAACGTAGGCTAACATGATGCACCGCTAGTAACGTGTGTGCGACTCCTAATAGGTGTCAACATCTAAACCTAACTAGTTGGAAGGGTGTCGGCTGTGCCTATATTTCCTGAGCTTGAGAAAGCGCTTCTACAGTTTGCCAAGCAATTCTATGACGATACTAGACATCGATTTGATGAGCTGAAGAGCATTGTAGTTAACAAGCTGAGATGGACCGTGATAGACGTTAAGAAGCATAGTGATACGTGTAAGGTTGTGGCTGCGGACTCCAGCTTTACTATTGTAGAGACTAGGCTAGGCCTCATATATGTAGTTCAGGGTGTAGCGCTAGCACACGGTGATGATACTAAATTCATTAGAATAGGTGATGTTGGTACCATTGAGTTTCCTGGAATGTATGACGTAGCTGGTATGAGAAAAATAGCGCCAAAGAAGGTGTTGGCTCTCTATGCGCAATGCGTAGAGCTAAACCTACTTAAGCAAGCTGTTAGGTACGCGAGTGAGAAGCCATTTGTACTAATTGATGGGTCTGCCATATCTTTCACTATGGATAGGTTTAAGAAAGTAAGGAATGTGCGAATATGTTCGGCCACGTATGGATGTTATTCAGTAGGCGAACTTGTGGAGATGAGACTCCAAACGCTTGCGTTTCTCAATCGCAATACCATAACACTCTTCATAGCTAAGAACTCTGGTGCAAGTTTCTACGGAATTAAAGATTACCCTGATCTCTATGTACTTGAACTTGCGAGACTCTTTAAACTCTATCCATACTCAGAATCAGGGTTTAGCGTTCCGATAGTATTGAAATCCGATGAACTGTCACGGATATTGAAGGTAGAAGTAAGTAAGTTAAGAGCTTATGAGCTCGATACATTGATAGTAACGTACATGAGGTTAGTGAGCGGAGGCCCAGCATTTCAACTCTCATCCTTTAGTACACAGATCCTCGATACAATTGAGGATATAGCACTTAGGCTTGCTAAGATAGCTCCGGCCGGTTACCCGATACCCCTAGAGCTATCGCATAAGCTTAGTAAGATTGACTCTCGTACCATTAGAGAGTCGATGTATCGCTTAGGGGTACAATTAGTTAGTGGTCGTGAGATACTGGAGTAACGTCAAAACCCTCCTCTAACTTCAGCTAACTTCAGTCTAGATACATTGCTTAGATATGCTGCGGCATCCCAGTAACCATCTCATCATGATAGTGCGTTTCGTTAGCGATGATAGGTCGTCGTATTAAGCATGTACTCTCATACATAGGATTGCTCTAGGGGATTACTGAAACTAATGAGTATTGAGTGTTACGGTCTGTGGTTTTAGTCCTAGTTTCTCCAATACGAATTGTAATTCTCTTAAACATTCTTCGTAGCTACATGTGCAGTAGTAGAGGTGAGTGTAATCACGTTTATCTGTGGCACCAAAGTGCGGAATTGTAGGGCGCCAACACCTTGACGCACTAACGTTATTCGCAAATACGCTCTCTAAATCCATATTGGTGATTGCATATACTATTGAAACTATAAGGACTGAAGGGTCGTTAGTAAGGTAATCAATATGCCATCTGATTCGGGACTTCGGTTTTCGTATATGATGTGCAATTCTTGAATAAAGACCCCCATACCCTCGTGCGGAACCGATATAGCAATAGATTCCAGGTTCTAAATTTGTAAAACCGAGAGATCCTATAGCTATCTTCAATGTTTGACATACCTTCAGTATTAATGCATAGATTCCTGGAGCTTTAGGTATGGTACTTAACAAGATCTTTCCCATGTAGATGACTGTCTTAGTTTAGCTTAAGAGCTTGATAACGTAAGTACTTCCCGGTAGTAAGATTGAGAAAGAAGTTGCGACGCTTATCCGAAGTGCTATACATTCTAGATAGGCTCGCGGAAGTGTTAAGACATCTTGAAGTACGTAGAGCACCATTAAATAAACGATCATTCGTTGGTAGGTTCCATGTCGCCATACCCAACGTTGTATTGCCTCTATTAATCGTACAAGAAAACGACATAGTTGCTCGAGGCTCATTAGAGCCCTCAACCACACTTCATGTTCATGAGAACTTCGTATTTCTATCCAAGTCCCTTAGCTTAGATCTACATTCACTCAGGGTCTTGTCGATGTCGCAAGATGGCGTCGTAGGGATAAATATCGGAGATTGTGATGAGGTATTATTGCTATTACTTGCTTCGGCAATAGCTGAGAGACTAAGTCTAGAGCCTGAAGCTATGAAGATAATCAAACTCCTTCCGAACAATTTAAGGATACTTGTTGAACGGGCTAGTAGTGAGGTTGAAAGCGATGTTATAGACATTGCAGAGCTACACCTGAAGATACCTCAACTTACTTTAGGGAGAGAGATTCAGCGTAGGCACATAGTCGAGCTCAGGGTATGGTCTTCAAAGAACAAAACCATAGAATTTCCGTATGAGATTAGCTATGTAAAGAGTTTTGGTTTTGGATATCTGAAGCTCAGGTATCTGGGCGGGGAGGTTGACGTGCGAACAATTTCATTGAGTTTAGCCGATACAGTACTTCCACGCCTCATACCGACCAATGCAGTTGAGGAAATGAGCGACAACGTTATGAGAGCGTTAAGGATTTTGAACATTACCGCTAGACTTCTAAGTCGACATTGATGCTAAGCCCCGAATACAGCCCACCTCAGCACAGTGAACAGCTGATTCCAGGTAATGGTTCCACGCAAATCACTGTGAATCAGTATATTCAATCTCGATCCTTCGTATCGCGTCCTGCTCAATTAACCAGGCACATACAACCCTTCTACTCGTTGAGATTATCAGCCATACGGTGTTCCACAACTTCATACTTTCTCTATCCATTTCACTAGGCATACACGATACTCTATGGCTATGTATTATCATGGGTACACAGTTCATAGTTTTACATAACGTTAAGACATGAATTACACAGCTCGGGTCGGCTATGAACATCGACGGGTCAGAGCTCAGATTCTTACAGCTAATGAATTTAAGTACTTCCAGTTTCCTTCCTGACTTCTTTGCGAGGGCTAAAACCACAACCTCTTCTACGTCACTAGGCACTATCTTCCAGAGCTTGTCATGGTTGATAACCACCTTCTCTACATCCTCGATAATCTCGGGGTTTACTACGAGTATCAAGACTAGATCACTCTATGTCATGTTGAGTAGCTAGGATGATACCCGCATCAAGCATCTCATTCAATGCCATATCTACACTGCCTGGAGGTATGTCAATACCCTTAACGGCATCTAGAAGTACAATCACTGTATATCCAAGTTTAATTCCATCAATGGCAGTTGCTTTAACGCAGTAATTAGTGGCAACCCCGCACACAAATATTCTATTTACACCTCTTTCTCGAAGAATGTTGTTGAGGTTAGTGCCGTCAAATCCACTATAGGCCTCTTTATCTGGATCCGTAGCCTTTGAGACTATTACAGTGCTTTCGGGAAGAGCGAGATCGGGATGAAATTCAGCTCCACTAGTACCTTGTATACAGTGTGGAGGCCAGGGACCGCCACGCGTAGTAAAGGATATGTGATTCACAGGATGCCAATCGCGAGTAGCTACTACAGTTGCTCCACGATTCTCAAAAATCTGAATATACCTGTTTATGATAGGCACAATAGTATCGGCTTCGGGCACTGGAAGTGCGCCTCCAGGCATGAAATCGCGTTGCATATCCACTATTATTAATGCATCGAATCTGGTTATCCTTATACGCGCCAAACAATCACCAAATATTCGCTATGTGAGAACAGACTTAATCTTAAAATCGAGAGCTAGAGTAGAGCTGTAGTGTGGAAATGGAGTTATGGCTATGATGACGCCACGCAGGCCCCTGACCTAAGGGATAGGGATGAGGAGGTTTGGGCACACTGAGCATTATCCTTGGTTTGGTGAACCAACTTTATATTTGAGACCATTACCAGCAGTGTATGGTGGTCAGTCTTTGTGGCATCAGATCAGATTCGCATCACTCCGTGGGAAGCGGAGGCGTTTGTTGACTATGATAGGCTGTTAAAGGTATTTGGAGCTAAACCTCTTACAGAGTACGAGATCGAGCTTTTAAGAAGTATAACAAAGGATGTACACTTTATGCTTCGTCGACGAGTGTTTTACTCCCATAGAGACTTTGACGTGTTTCTACAGAGCTATATTAAAGGAATGAAAACAGCGCTCTATACGGGCAGAGGACCGTCCGGCCACACTCATCTAGGTCATATCCTTCCGTGGATATTTACACGGTGGCTACAAGAGAAGTTGAATATTGACCTCTTTTTCCAGATGACAGACGATGAGAAGTTTTGGCATGAAGAGGGTCAAAGTATTGAATTAACTAATAGCTATGCGTATGAGAACGTTCTTGATCTCATAGCGCTGGGGTTCGACGAGAAGAGGACACACATCCTCATAGATACGGAGGATATACGTTATCTGTATCCTATCGCTGTACGAGTAGCAAAAAAGATAACGTTCTCTACTCAACGCTCAGCTTTTGGCTTCACCGAGTCAACCAATATCGGAATGATATTCTACCCATCGCTTCAGATAGCTATGGCGTTTTTGCCCTCAGAATTGTATGGTGAGCCCACATACGTGCTTATACCAGCTGGTATAGACCAAGATCCTTATTGGCGGATAGCACGTGATATCGCTCCTAGTATGGGCTACCCGAAACCAACGCAAATACATAGTAAACTGCTTCCAGGGCTTGGCCCTGGAGGTAAGATGTCCGCATCGAAACCAGAGACCGCTATCTACACTACCGACCCTCCTGAGGTAGCTGCGAAGAAAGTTTTGCGTGCATATACAGGAGGTCAGCCTACAGCTGAGCTTCAAAGGAAGCTTGGTGGCAATCCTGATGTGTGTTCGGTTTTCAAAATGTTCGAGATGCTGTTCGAAGAAGACGATAAGAAGCTACAGGAACGGTACTTAGCTTGTCGTACGGGAGCCCTTCTATGTGGTGAGTGTAAAGCCGTGTTAGCAGAGCGTGTAGCAAGGTTCTTACGAGATCATCAATTAAAGAGAGAGAAGGCCAGGGATAGAATAGAGAAGTTCTTACTAAGAACAAAATTTGATCCTCCACCTCTGCGTAGCTGTATAATGAAGAGATAGAGTTTGAGCAAGGAAACTCAACGAGCAATCTCCTCAACAACCCGTTTGATAAGGGATATAGATTCCTCTGATACCAATGAATGGTCTTCTAGAATGGACCCAACTATCTTCTTAATTATGCGCTTTATATTACCTTTCTCAAGGTTCTTAACTACTTCATCCAGGTTAATAACATTTCTTTTCGTAATGCTGTTCACTACATTTACAAGCTTTGTCACCTTGTCTTTCATGCTAGGATCCGATGCTATGTTAAGAAGACTTCGTTCTAACGCTATCACAAGCTCTTTCAGTTGAGCTACACGGGGTCTTAGATCTTCGCTGACAATATTAGCCAGCTCATCTCCATAACCTTCGCATATCAGAATAGCTGCTGACTTAGCACTGTATAGGTACTTAACATTCATAGCATCCGGATAAACCTCAGACTCTAGCTCTATTAGAAGTGGGTGTTCGGGATTGCCACAGTCAATAAATGCAATGTATGAGCGTATATCCAGTCTCTTCTTAGCATCTTCGTATAGCTCTTCAAGTTTCCTGCATTCGATAAGTGGAGGTCCGGAAATCCCTAGTAGGGAGGAGGTCTCACTCCATGTATAGAGCTTGCCTTCATTATCCCTAGCTAGCAATGGAATTAGTTTGTACTGCTTGTAATCGCTGCCGAGAGGATATGGTGGATGTGTGATTGCGGGTTCAGGGCCGAGCAGTACGAAGGTGAATGTCCATCCTCGATATCTATCCAGTACATTATATATACCCAGTTCTTCAGCAAGTCTATCGGCTACATACACATACGGATTAGCTATGGTTTCGAAGGGCTCCTCTACCAGTTTACCACGCTCAAAATACATGTTGTGAAGCACATATCGTGTAGCGAAGATCCAACGTTTTAAGATTGGATTGTAGTATGCGTTGAGTTGCCACCCATCTAAGCGTACGCTTACCTCACGTGGTATCGTGCTACCGTACTCCTCTGCAGAAACCCCAGGTGTCTTCATGTAGCTTAATGCCTTTGGCATTGGGTAGGCGACTACATCTATCGGTTCTCCATCTTTAAACAGTAGTATAGTTCCAGTAGCGTACATAGTTACAGGCATTAACTTGAATGGTACACGCTGATTCAAAGTGTACAAACACAGTTCCATATTGTCAACTTTAGAGCATCGCTTAACTATGTACCTGCTGAAAACTTGCTTATACCTGTTTTTCAATACGTCGAGTTTCTTAGTTGGTTGACCAAGAAGCGTGCTACACTCCTTAATAACCTCTTCAGGAAGATCTGTTTCGCCCATAGATATCTTATACATTATTCTCTCAACAAAGAATATTGGGTTCATGTTTCAATATCCCATTCCTAACGTTATTTCCGGAGCTTTATCTTTTTAATGAATTGTCTCAACTGAGCACTTTAGCGTGGATTTGTATCTATACCAATGCGGGTACGGATTACATCTCGTTTGACTCAAAGTTTATTCAGTGTAAGAGCTTAGATACTGGTCTTTAAACAAAGATCTGTAAGTAAGTCCCGCTACGGGGTATACTGAGGAATCCAACATGCCACTCTTCATAGCATATATGGTTAGCAGTGAAAAGCTTTACGAAATAGGCAAGTACTTTGAACGCTACGGCTATGCTCCGGTACCCTTAGAGAACCAGCATTTAACATTACTATTTATCGGCGATGTTGATAGCTATCATCAACATTTGATAAAACGGAGATTAGCTACGTTGATAGTAGAGCATAGCAGACTTCTGAAAATAGAGCGTCTCGAACTGTTACCACCACATAAGGCGACCAATATAGTTGCTATAGTTAGAGCTGAACACGATATGCTCAAGATTAGAAATGAAATGCTTGAAATGCTTAGGGATATTGTTAAGATCCAAGACCGATACTCGTTCTATCCCCACATAACTATTGCTCGCAGATCTCGACCTGCGTCAGAGCACGTAATTGACGAGGTCTTAAAGCATATGAAGAGAATTGAGGTTAAAGTCCCGAAGACTGTTCATGTACGTGGCTTAGCATTGGTAAGCTCAAGAGGTGGTAGGTATAGCGTCGAGCTATGGTTAAGTAGACCCGTGACTTAAATAGTGTGGCTAACTCAAATCAAGGTTGTAGTTATGCCTATAGGCCTAAGGTCATTAGCGAAATATCTATACAAGCTAGGAGAGTCAATGATATTGCTCATCGAATTCATGGTGATAATCGCTACTACTGCTATGACCCTCTATGCAGCCTATTACCTTGTTCGCGATCTATCAAATCTTACTTTAGGCTCTTCAATTCAGGAGCTGTAGATTCTAATTAATGACGTGTTTATGTTGATAATCTTTGCCGAGATTATGAGAAGCATAATCGTATCTCATAGGCGACCAGAGACCTATATAATAGGTATAGCTGAGGTAGGCTTTGTTGTAACGATAAGGGAGATCTTCGTATCTATATTAACAAAGACTACATTCGACTTAATGATGTCGTCAATAGCCGCACTCGCGATGGCTATAGCTCTCTGGGTTCTTAAGTCCAAGGTAATCGCTTCCAGGTAGAGGATTAATGAACAAGTTAAGATTGATATGGCTATGGCTACCAATCCTATGAACATACCATCCCCTACCAGTCTAGATATGAATTCCTTTACAGCAAGCTAAGATGACGGAGATCGCGTCCTCAAAACAACATTGAATACTTCATATATCGTCTCCTTTTCTATTTCAAAAGTCTTAAAGACTGTTGTTATTATAGGATTGTGATAGCTGTGACATTGTGTACTAGGTCTAAGGAGTTGAACTTCGTGTCTACGGTTTCACTATGTATAGCTAAAGCACTGCAATGAGAGGATCGTTGAACTGGGTTAAAATATATATCGCTATACCGCTCCAGACCTATTTAGTCTGGGTATTCGGAGCGTTGTTACGTGGTTTACGATCGCTGAATTCGAGATATGCTTACTCTGAGGCGAACTACGATGTCTCACTATGCAAGTCCTGAAGTATTAAACGAAATTCAGAAATTTCTTGAAAATCGTATTGGTGTAGCCATATGTAAAAACGTTGAGAGTAAAGTGATGCTTAGCGATATACCTAAGCTCAGTAATGAATGTCAGGTATACGGTTCGTTAATGCTTACGAGCGGGTATGCAACGCCATGTATAGCGATAGAATTCGATAGGGATGTGTTTGCCTTAGCACTTGAAACCGCGAAGATTATAAGTGACTTTGTGTACGATCTTGGAGTTAAAAAGTCCCTCTATATAGTATGGACTGGTCGATGGCTTGAAATTCGGATACATGAGCTAGCCTTTCCTAGCGAGTTCTTCAAGGAAATCTCTAATCCAGTGATAGCGGCATCCCTTATCTCTGAGTACATACTATCCTCATTGCGAGATAAGTTGATGAAGATATCGTTTGTGTCAAGTGGAAGAATAAAAGTGATTAACGCTGTAAGCCGTGAAAAACTGATAGCCCCTCTCAGCATCGTTGACTCCATGAATGTCGCTATCTATGTAACTAGAGACCTATTAGATGACTTAACCCTGGACTCCAGTTCTATATCGAATCCCATGCATTCAAAGAAGTGGAACGATGTAGTGTCAGGAGAAGCGCGTGAGCTCGCGAACCTAGTGATAGAGGCTTTCAGAAAGGGTAAGGTTAAAGCACATAGTTTTAGTGAGATCGTAGCTAGGGGTGGAACGTTACCGAAGATCGTTGGTAGATTTGAAGTAATGGCCTTACTGCAAGCCGTACGTTACTACCTTCTCACCGGTGATATGGAGAAGGCAAAAAGCTTCGGATTGAATAGAGCTATATTCTATGCGTGGTTGAAATACCATGGCTCAAGAAGATGGCGTGTACCTCAAGTGATAGAAAAAGAAAAGCAGATGAGAAACCACTCCACGGGCTCGGAATCCACCAGTTTAGGTATTGTGAAAGACGGTGTTGAAGTAGGTCCACGTGGATGGTTTACGATAGGGGGTCAAGAACAAACACCTACAGATTTTGATAAGCAAGTTCGGTTCAAGTTTGAGACCTTCATACCGTTCGAAGTAGTATGGAGAATGGCTGTTAACTATGTTAAGCAATTCCCGGAAAGTGTATTGCGAGACCCTAACAAGTTCTTTAAATATGTATATGAGCCTGTTCGCGATAACTTTATAGAGAAGGTGATTCTAGCATCTCATCACCAATATCCAAAAGCTTCAGAAGCTCAACGTTTGGGTGTGCAGAGTAAGAAAGCGGAGACTATAGTTCGAATGAAGCAGAAGTCCCTGACATCATTTCTACGTGGAAAAGTCAGTGAGGATTCATCTCATCATTGAGTCAGAGCCCACCACACTCATCACTTTAGTAATGTTACGGTATGAGGCTTTGCCACATCATTGCTTAGTCTAGTCGAGTCATGTTGTATCTTAGGCTAGGGATACTAATTAACGTTGTTGTCATGCCTTAATTTCACGTAATATCATATCAAGGATTTTTCCTGCCGATCTCTGTTCCATTTCTATGCTCTCCATGGGCTCCAAGTCAATTACTTCTCTAGGTTGTAAATGTTTAATGATGTGAAAAGCTCGATATCCATCTACACCGTGTAGTGATGTTTCTACTCTCACAATATCAATTATTCGATCTATTGAATCGTATACGAGTACATGTCCGGGGCTCACAATTATTAACAGCTTAAGGTGTTTGAGTAGTGAAAAGAATGGTATTATAGCATCGTTGAATGATTCCACTATAACTAAATCGCTATTCATCTCTAGATCCTCTAAGCATGACTCGAGCAGTTTCTCAATATCTCTACTTTGAATATGAGTTACAAGGCTGTGCACATCTATCGGATCTGCATTCAATTCAATTATTAACTTCTTTACGGCTGTGCGTAACAGCGATGGTAAACGCTCTAGATTTTCAGGAACATACATGTGGCGATGCTCTCCGGTGAAGCAATTACTTATTCTAGCAACAACAACCTGTCTAAACTGACTTTCAAGATCCGATAAGTACTCTTCGATTTCTTTGGGAAGGTAAGGCAGTATCGATGGTGGTGCTAGGAGTAAGTCTACAGGATTCATCTTCTCTATAGGTTCATGAGGAAGTATACTATGGTAAGTCAGTACATCGTTGCCTACCAACGCTCGTAACTCTAAGCTTCTTACAACCGTTCGATAATGATACCAAGCGTTATGTCCTGCAACTGGTTTATATACAGATACCTTTAAACCGAGTTTGCTCGCCGCTCGAAGGAGTGAGTATGTTAACCAAGTTTTTCCAGAATCGTGGACCAGAAGCCCACTAACTAGGACTACGTTGTTACGCATCTTCATACCCATAGTCATTCAGCATTGCTATATTTGTCCCGAACTAGATAGTGTGTCTTCAGTCCTTTAAGCTGTAGCAGGTTTTAGATGTCGCTTAAGCATGAATGATCAGGGTAGTGCTGCGCATTAAAGATCTCTATTAATATCAAATAGATTTCCCAGATACTATTAATTACAAACTATTAACCGTATCAACGATCAGCATCGCCCCTCACGTATCGATGTGTTTGGGGTTTAACGGTTATAACACTTCTGCAATACAAGCTCGTTTACTTGGGCTTTATGTATAAAGTAGATGAGGTGTTAATATCGATCATTGAAAAGTTACGACGTGCAGACCCACTATGCAAGGATGTAAAGATAGGAATGGCTGCGGAGGATAGTGTTGTATTAGACTTGAGTTTTGTCAATACAAAGGTTCGTGCACGATGTGTAGAGAAGGTGTTTAGGTATCTAGTTGCGGCATTTTATCCAAAGGGTAAACTGCCCATCCTAGGTGAAGATAAAGGTCGCTGGTTAGTCATGAGACTGCTCAACATATCGGATATACTTACAGGAGAGGATATTGTTTTGAGAAGTGTCATACGCGCAATCATCAACCGAGCACTGTACAAAGGTATTGTACTCAGTATCGATGTACTTGAGGAGTTAAAGAAGCTACGTGATGTGTATAGGTTGGCCTCGGATGATAAAGTGGTCCTCAGCAAGTCTTCTGCTAATCTCATCAAACTCTGTGAGAAGGTTGGTATATGCAGAGGGTATGGAGATCAGGTTGTTATAGATAAGCAAACTATTGAGTGGTTCTCTGAGTAGCAGCTAAGACTCTTCTAACATATTGAGATAAGCGCCTTAGTGCCTGGCGTTTAAGCTTAGCATCTAAGGAAGCTTTCATCAATGCTTGTTCGAGGAACTCTATGGTTTTACGCATAGTGCGTATGTCTACAGGAAACGGGATACCGTCTTTCCCACCGTGAGCGTATGCATAGATGAAGGGGTCTAGAGGATGTGTAACGGGATCTTTAAACGATGGTGTGTATCCGTAGATTAGGTCAGCTACAAGAGCTAAGGCCCGAAGCGTTTCTGGCCCTACTCCAGGAGTTAGTAACAGCTCGTCAAAGGTCTTGGGCTTAATGCTATTGAGTAGCTTAACGGTCTTCTCTACCAAGTGCATATTTGCGATGGGTTTGTAGAATCTCTTGTTAGTTAAGACCTTGTTCTTAGCCTCTACAATGAGTCTATGTGGGTATGCTGAGGGAGAAATCCATTTCTCTAAACTATGTACACCCCTTAAGATCCTGTTAATGTTTGCAATCGATTCAATGAGTTTGCTTGGTGTTGTATCGGCAACTATATCGAGTATAGCCTTGCGTGCCTGATGCGATTCGGTATCGGTTAGGTTAAGGACCTCACTCACTCTATTACATGCAATTCCGGTATGTGGGTTTATCTCAACCGTAGGTATATTTTTAAATCCGTGGAGGTGATATCGTCGTGCCATCTTTATCTCTAAATTCATTCCCTGCTGTATAACCGTCCATTCACCATTCTCTGAGACTATCATGCTGTGGATGTACAGTTCGTAGCCATCCTGCAGGGCACTACTATCAATTTTTGCTGCTAGTTTACTACTCTTCGTCAGCATATCGATATCAACGCTGTCTCCTAACGTCCTCAATTCTTCGGGTACTTTTCTAGCATCGACTCCCTTGCCTCCGACCACTGCAAGTCCAAGTTCATTAAATCGCTGAGGCGGTGCTATGCTTTTAAGTACATACACTACGACAGTTGTTGAGCCACTGCTATCCCAATCCATACCTATAACATTATTGAAAGCCTGAAACCAGAAGGGATCAGCAAAGCGCTTAACAAGCTCGTGAGGACCAAACTCATCAATTATGAGCTCAACTATAGCCTTGCCTAGTCTACGCATGTAGGGTATCAGCCATGAGGGGACTTTACCAGTGTGAAGAGGTAAGTCTGCTATGCCCTCTAATCCCATTACTAGGTCCCAAAGTACTTCATCGATCTTGTTAACGGAGTAATTGGCTAAGCCCTCTTAATCAACATTCATCCTGCGGTGCTTTAAACTCTGTGCATCATACTTCAGAGGGCTTCAGCTTTATATGGCACGGTATTGAAAGCTCTTTATTGTACTGTGTATTGCTATGGTTTGAGTAGGCGATTGTGTGATGATGACGTTTTAGGACGCCGAAGATGTGAGGAAGCCCCTACCCCCTGAGCACATAGTAAGTGTGCATGTGTGGTGAGTTGAGTTGCGGGAGAATCGAGTTCAGCGTGGTGATACAGATAAGTGTGTGGCTGAAGTTGATGGAACTGTGATAGAGGCCGTACTTGGAGACATAACGGAGTTGAGTGTGGATGCTATTGTGAATCCCGCTAATAGCTTAATGATTATGGGTGGCGGTGTTGCAGCTGCAATTAAACGTAAGGGTGGTGAAGAGATTGAGCGTGAGGCTAGACAGTACGCACCAGTAGAGGTAGGCAAAGCTATAGTTACACGTGCTGGTAAGTTGCCAGCTAAGTACGTAATCCATGCCCCGACTATGGAGAGACCTGCAATGAGAATAGAGTCTAGTAACGTAGCTAAGGCAGTGCTTGCAGCTTTGAGAAAAGCTGGTGAGCTCTCCCTAACTTCAATAGCCTTTCCCGGAATGGGTACGGGAGCTGGCGGTGTACCATATAGTGAAGCGGCTAGAGTTATGGTCAAGACGATCGTCGAATTCGTGAAGGAGCATAAAACAGCGTTAAAGAGGATCCTGCTTGTAGCAATAGACAACGAGCTATATAGAGAGTTCTGTAAAGCCATAGAAAAAATTTATGAGTATTAGGGCACGTTTAATGCTCTAGAGATTAGGGCATGACAGTTGTAGTGCCATGTACTACAACATTACCTGCCTTTACTACCATTGTTATTTTAGCCCCTACCCTTATGTACGGACTTTTGATGTAGACTACAAACGATGTCTGCATTCCGGGTGGAAGCTTAATATCTATTTTTGAATTCAATGTTGTTTGCTTACCGTCAGGACAGATTATTGTTGCAGATGTAACTCTATTGCCGTTCACTTCGATGCTCAGAACCTCTACTCCATCTATATCTATCTGTCCTAAGTTCTTCAGCGTCACTGTGATGGCTGCCGCACTGTTATTGACCATGGATGCATAGAGATCTAGTGCAACTCGTGAGCTTTGTATATTGGTTGTGATAAGCTTTGGGATTGCTGTAAATAGCGCGACCCCGACACCGATAGTGATAAGCACTCCGATCACAATCGCTAGTAGTTCGCTCATACCCCTTCTCGTGTTATATCTCGATGTTCCCAACATACTTAGCTCCCAGTATATGCTAAGCCTTATATTGTGAAACTTTATACAAGAGTTGACATGACAGCGGCTATCCCTAAGAATATGCCTTGTCTAGGTTCAATCAATGGGATACCTCTTCTTACCGTGGTGGACACCACGCTGTAACCCAAGGCAGAGATCAGTAACACAAGTGATATGGTTGTTGAACTCACTTCAGGTAATGTCATGAGCGGGAAGCTGTAAGCAAGTGTTAGACCTACGGAACTCAGTCTGATAATCAACCTACTTATTATCGCAACTATTATGGTGTTTATGATTGCAAAGATATCGAAGAATAGAGATACTCTTTTAGCATTACCAATCAGCATATGCATGTGTTTAAGCGACTCGTAAAGATGTTGAATAGCTTCAATACTGCCTCCCCCACATTCATGTATGAGGCCTAGACTGAAGAGTGTGTATCTCAATACAAAACTTGGAGTCTTAATGAGTGTAGCTATGTGTGTCAATGGTATGCCCAACTCTATCAACTGAACTATTTTCGTTAGGTACTTCCTAAGTGAAGAGCTATAAGTAGGCATTTTTGCGATGTATTGAAAAGCTGCTGCTATGCTATATCCACACCGCTTCAACTCTATTATTTCACGTAAAAACTCTAAACTTTCCACCTGTAGAGCTTCGCATTCCTTAACTCTTGCGTATAGCTGAAGCGATGGTATGAGTGCTAAACACCATCCAAGTACGAGACTTAGTGGACCTACAAGTTTATACAAGAGAATTGCGATAAATATCAGCAGTGTAAAGCTGATAATTGATGGGGTTAGGCTCACCCTATCCAAAGTACGTGGTCTGAGCACGTATGCTATCATAGTTAGGAGCGGGGTTGCAAGGATTACGACGTAGGTGACGATATTTAGTCCTGTAATCGATGCCATGCTAATTGATATTAGTGGAAGTATCGCATATATCGCTAAGCCCATCTGACCTATGAGAGATGCTATACGTTCAGCAAATAGTCTATAGTTAAACTCAAGCCGTACAAACTCTTCACGTAACCATGAATATAGCCATGATAGCACGTTACTTCCCTCCCTGAGTCTCGATGCATAGCCTGCTAACAATCGTCCAAAGCGTTCGTTAGGGGTAAGACTTGACCTATGTAACATGGCATCTATATGCGATGGAAAGTATATCCTCGCATCTCTATCTATAACCTCAAGCTCACGTGCAGTAGCTGGAAGTATCCTACTCTCTATCAGCCTACGTGATAGGTACTTCCATCCAGCACCAACGCTCTCTGCAATTATTAGCAGTACCAAGAACCAACAAAGCTCATGATCTAATTCCATTCTATGTTTGTAGATGGCGAGATAGGGTCTAAGGATTATGGATGTCAAGATGGCCACTGGTATAAGCGATAGCAGACACAGATAGCTCACACCGTAGATTAGTCCTACTAGTGTAAATAGCACAGACAAGGGAATCGAAATAAGTATCAAACCTATCTTCTTCTTAAGTTCGGAGATTCTCACCGGAATCAGTGCTTTTGGAGCGTAGCGTCGTTGAATATTAGCAAGCTCTTTAGAGATGTTAGTACGCCACGCAAAGAGTGCTGGTATGGCGAACACGCTGACGAGATACATGAATAATGCAAGCGTCTGAGGCGTAGGTACAGACAGGCTCTGTGGTGTCATTGTGCGTAGGGGCGATTTCAAAACTATTATCAGAGTCTCTATGATTAGAATGGCGAGGGAAATCCATAGGCCTCCTAATCCCTCTAAAGAGTAGAGGTATCGCCACTTCAACTACGCTCCCTATTAACGCATGAACTATAAAGGGTGTTGTTGGGCGCGAAAAGCTCATATCCCCTAGGCCATCTAGTAACTATTTGGATTGGGCATATTTAGGAACCCGCCGTAGCTCAGCGGCAGAGCGCCCGGCTGTAGTGGGGCGGGCGTAGACACCGGGTGGTCGGGGGTTCGAATCCCCCCGGCGGGACCATACTCCTTCTCATCCAGTAGACCTACGATCTATGTATTGAGAATAGCTGTTTAATCAGGTAGCGATATCGAAGTGTGTATATGGTTGAGATATTGACAATGTATTGGCTAAGATGTGATATCTGTGGAAAGTACCTACCGGTAAAGTCGTGTACATATCATAGTAGTGTGTTTATATGTCCTGAATGCTGTTTAGTGTGTAGACGTCGAGGTACGGCGTGTAAGAGACCTGCTTGGTAATCAGTGGGGACGGGCTAACATCACGATTCAGCATGGCGTAAACCTCATCATGTAGAGTTCGGTGCTCCCTACGCTCTACCTAGGTTCGGAGTAATATGGAGTGATTATGTCGCTATGCATCGTAACTGCGAGTAGTGGGTGCAGCGTTAATGGGTGAGCCTATACTCAGAAGATTGGCTAAGAAAATTTTTGGCGATGAACTTGCAAACAAGCTATGGAAGAGAGTTGAGATAATAGGTGACATCGCAATTCTGAGAAAGCCTTTTGATGTGGATGTTGAGGTGTTTAAACCTATAGCCGAGGCGTTACTTAAAGAGCTCAAGTACGTTAAGAGTGTATGGCTAGCTGTATCCCCAGTCCATGGAGATTTTAGAATTCGTGAATATATTCATTTAGCGGGCGAACATAGAAGCGAAACAGTGTATCGTGAGCATGGCTGCGTGTTTAAACTTGACATAAGGAAGGTATACATATCCCCTGTTCTAAGCTATGACCATATTCGCGTGGCTCGGATGGTGAAAGACGGTGAACGTATACTGAATATGTTTGCAGGTATTGGAGGGTACAGCATAGTGATATCTAAACACGCAAAACCCTCCTACGTATTGTCTATAGATATAAATGAGTATGCGGTTACGTACTTGAAAATGAATATTCCTTTGAATGGGGTTGAGGAAGTAAACGATGTTATTCACGGAGATGCTTTCTTGGTGACTCAGTCGCTTAGCGATAATAGTTTCGATAGAGTTCTTATACCTCTTCCGGAGCTAGCTCTCAAAGCTTTTCAATTAGCATTACGTGTAGTTCGAAACAACGGGATTGTACATGTTCATCTCTTTGTAGAATCACAACAAAAGAAGAATGCTATCGCTGAAGCTATGCGAAAATTAACGCAGGAACCCTTTACTGGAGCCAAAATATATTTACATGGAGGTCACGTCATTCGCAGTATAGGACCTAGGAAGTATCATGTCGTCCTAGATATCAAGGTATCGAAATACACTCCCTAGCCTCAGTTTAGCACTTTTAGTTACCTCCCACACACGCCATATAAACGGCTTCTCAATCCTAAGCTGTACGGGTATGCACTACCTTGCACTTAGCATGGAGCTGGAAGCCTCAGGATCTTGGAGTCCTGATAGGCATCGTAACATCTGGGGCTAGAGCTTCTTTCGCACCCATACGAGTTTCTCGCGAGCTGATTTCAGAGGTACGCGATGAGATGCTAGTCATAATCGATGACTATATCGAGGACAGGAGGTTTCTGGGCGTGATAAAGGGGTCTACGAAGCTCGATATAGCTGTTGATGGGTCAGCTCTACCCACAACCTTCAGCCCAGAGCATAGTAGGCACTACTCGGCTCCGATGATGCGTACCTACGTAGAGATCTTCGGTGAGATAAGCCGTGAGGGAGGGCTGGAGCTCAGCTTCGCCATCCCGAGACCGGGAAGCCATGTATACGCGGTACTAGATGGTGAGCGACTCTCTAAGATACTGAAGCTCCCTAGGGGGCTATATGTCGGCGTACACAAGTTCTCAGGTATGAGTATACACCTCGATCCACAGGCGGTCGTGTACCACGTAGCTGTGCTGGGGGCCACCGGCACGGGAAAGTCGAGGCTCGTGAAGGCCCTTGTCGAGGAGCTCTTAACCAAGACCAGCTTCAGCATACTCATCTTCGACCATACGGGCGTCGACTACGCCGACACCAGGCGGTGGGAGTCGGTAGGCGTCGAGCCTACGGTGATCGACGCGTCTAGGATAGTGCTAGATCCATCAATCATAGCGAGCCTCTTAAACGAGAAGATGGGGCTCTCGGGATATCACGAGGATAAGACATTCTATGCAATCGTTAGATACGTATACGATGAAGTAGTTAGAAAGCGTCCAGAAGTTATTGATAGAGCTGGGAACCGCGGAAAGCGATACCATGAGCCGCTGACAGATATGGACCTCGAGATGGTGGTCAACGAGTACTTTAAGCTGTGTGAGCAGCGTGCATTTTCATGGAGCTACGACTCCTTCTCACAGGCTCTACCGAGGTATTTGAGTGAGATAAACGCTAGGGAGGACACGATAGTGAAGTACAAGTCCCTTCTAGCGGTCCGCGTGGGGAGGGAGTTCTTCGACCGGTACCTGGCGCCCCGAAGCGTTCTGATCACGAACATCATCAACGCTCTTCTCTCCGGAGAGTCGAGGCTTGTCATTGTCGACCTCTCTACGGAGCTAGAGTACGAAGCGAAGCGATACATAGTCTACCAGTTTCTGAGGAGTGTTTGGAGCGTTGTTCAGTCGGAGCGCCGGCCAGCTAACCTGGTTGTGGTGGTGGATGAGGCGCATAACTATGCATGCGTTCACTGCAAGCCCTCCGTTACCGAGATCGCGAGGACAGCTCGTGAGGGTAGGAAGTGGGCTTTCGGTATAGTTCTAGCGAGCCAGAGGATAGTGGATATAGCTCCCGAGGTGAGGGGCAACATAAACACAGTGTTCTTCTCCAGACTCCAGACGCACAGCGACTATCAGGAGCTTAGGAACTGGATTGAGGGCGCTCAGTACATGGAGTACGTGCTCCCGATGCTTGGTCGTCGCGAGTTCTTCGTCACGGGGCTTGCCAACCCCCTCCGCAAGCCAGTGCTAATCAGGGTGAGAGACGTTGTATGAGGAGTGGCTACCCTCTGCGGATATCGAGCTAGAGGAGGAGAACCCAGAGCTAACCCTAATGCTCTCGCGTCTCGCTAAGAAAGCTCTTGACTGGCTAGACAGGAACGTGGTCAAGCCCATAGTGCAGAGCCGCGACAGACTACGCAGTCTCTTCAGCATTCGGCGCGCTGAGCGAGGAGATGACTACGTGGCTGTTCTAGCTGTAGACAGTACGTGGTCCAAGCCCCCGCTAGAGCTGGTCTCGGGCCTCATGGCGATAATCGTCACGGGCTACATAGTTGCCGTACCTCAGCACCCTGGGTTCTACGGCATTAAGTACGCATCTCTACGACGCAGCGTGGGGGAGCACGAGGAGAGGTTCAGCCTAAGCGTCGAGCTCAAGGCCAAGGTGCTCGAGTTCGTCACCGCCAGGAGGGAGCTTATCAACCACAGCTTCGTCGACCTGGTCCTCATCGACGGACCCCTCTTCCCCGGAGCAACGCTTCCACAGTTCTACGACCCCAGGGGCCTCGCCGACCCGCTTCGACACAGTAGGGAGGCCTATGGGAGGGAGCTCGCTCACTACGTATCAGCGGCACTGATAAACCTGCTGGACGATGCGCACGACCTGGAGAAGCCCGTTGTTGGTGTCGTTAAGCGCGTCAGCAGCAGGTTCCTATACAGAAAGCTCGTGGACGCGGGACTGCTCGGAGCTGCGGAGGCTCTCCGCAGAAGCAACGACAAGACCCTCATGAGCTTCGTTCTAAGGCCCGGTGAGTACACGGTTGTGGGAGACTTCTACACCCTCCTGATAGAGAGCCTCAGGCTACGGGGCCAGAAGAGGCTTGTGAACATACTTGAGGAGAGCTGTCGCGGAGCGCTGGGCGAGCTACCGCAGCGCCTGTGTAGCTATATGAGGGACACGGCTGTGGTCTACTACATGCCTTCGCAGGACCTCGTCTACCCCCAGGCCATCCGCCTCGATATATACCCGAGCTCGAGGGTTGAGGAGGTCGTCTCCTACGCCATCTCGGACACGTCGCACAACGCTGTCCCGACACCCATAGACCTCGTGGACAGGTTCGTTAGGATCGAGGCGTCGGCGATAAGGAGGTTCCACATTCTATTGCAGGCATACGCACAACAAGACAACGTAAAGCTGGTTGTGGGTTTAACAAACCCGCAGAAACTGTATCTCTATAAACGTAGTGAAAGATCTGCATCTATGGAATAAAGCAGTATCAGCTTTATGTTTTGATCAGGAAATTAGCTTACAAACCGTATAGATGAGGTCTAGAGCTAGGAGCATTGCACTGTGCGATCCCTTAACCTCTAACCCTAGACTGTAACGAAGTGAGTTTCGAACATACTGCTCAATGTCTAAATCCATTGAATTGCTATAGCTATCTAAACTCACTTAACCTGATCTTAGAAAGCCCATTGTTGAGCATTGCTTACTACACTATGCTAAGGAGATGAAGATGAACCTTCAGCATTTAGAGCTTTGCAACTCCTGCTATGCACTTGAATACATCTTCTACCACATCCATATTCAGAAATCTAAATTTATACACCCTATGGCTCTAGAAGTCTTTATCTACACCTTTGCACTCTCTGCATTACATAGCAGCTCCATCTCTACTTTGGAGCATGGTATAATCATCTGTAGGGAGGGATCCTTAGGCTTTAAGTATCGGTATCGGTTTTCTCATATCGATATATACATCAGCATTAACATCCTTGGCCAGGACATAACGATATTATAGATTTAGTAGCTGTGATGTGGAGATCTGTAGTAGATGATGAGGGAGGTGATCACGTACCTAGCTAAGGGATGAAGAGAGATCAACCAGCTGATCAGACCATGGAATTATCTTCATCAATCCGATCCTGCCGGACTCATCATGCGAATATGTCTGTCCGCTCCATCCTCATCAAGAACTGATTTCAAAGCTTTTAAGCTTAGAGCTAAGGGTCTCTATGATAGCGATGATCTATACAATGATCTTAGGGAGCATACATTATCACAACTCTATCTCCATGTTCTTCAACTAGGACGCCGCTAGATCTTCGAAGAATATATCGAAGTCTATAAGCATCTGAGCCTCGAATTTCAAACCCGTTACACAGTATGTATCTAGCCACCTCAACTACATCCGTGCTTGAGCCAACATCAAGAACCTCTGACCCATAGATAGTGCCATCCACACACTGAATCAGGTTACTGTACCTAATCCTATACTGAGCTGCAACAAGTCTGGATACTATGATAAACAACGTCGGTTTACAGGGGATAGAGAATACGGACTGTAGCTCATGTGCGCGCTGCTGAAGTGTAAACACACGCGATAATATCTGTACGAGGCTTACCTTAAGGAACTTCACCCTCATAACTCGCCTTCCTACAATCTCCGCATCAGCTTATAAGCAAGTAGTTAGACAGCTTTTCTCGGCCCCTCGTGGGGGCCCCACAACTGGGGGGTCTCCCCCTGGATGAGTGGGGCAGGGACGTATTCACCGCGCGACACACACTTCTACTATCCATCATAATAGTGGTAAGGTCCGTGATGATAGCCTCACCGAAGTGATTAGATGACCGGATCCCGCGCGGCTGATCAGTGGCCACGGCATTCATCACCATTCAGACGCGGTAGTGTCATCATTTACTACTTGCCAGAACTTCTTTGAGAGATTCCACAAACAGTTTATTCTCCTCCTCACTACCTACGCTAACCCTGATATAGTTCTCTATGCCGGGATCGCTATACGTCTTGATTAGGATATTCATGGAGCGGAGTTTCTCAGCTACTACGTAACCTGGTAGTGGCAATTCGATAAAGAGGAAGTTAGTAGCGCTGGGAAGCACATACAATCCGAGGTTTTCAACTTCAGATCTAAGTTTATCGCGTAGATACTTGATAACGTTAACGAGCTTAAACATGTAGTCTCTATCTCTAAGAGCAGCCAATGCGGCAGCCATCGAAGGTATAGCAATGTCGAAGAGTGGTCTGCAACGGTCTAATTCGGACAGAAGTTTAGGTGAAGAGATTACGTAACCTATGCGTGCGCCTGCTAATGCAAATGCTTTAGAGAATGTGCGTATAATGACCAAGTTCTCGCATAGACTGCATCTTAATAGCTTTGTGAATGTGATACCCGAAAACTCGTAATACGCCTCATCAATAACAACTAGCGAGGCTTTTTCGCATAACCTCTTAACCGAGTCCTCATCGTGTAGCAGTATGTTTGATGTAGGGTTGTTGGGATTGGCTATGTATACAACAGTCTGCTTATCTACCTCCCTCAGGAGTCTATCGAGGTCTAGCTCAAAGCTCTTAGGTGTGAGAGCATGGTAGTACACGGTCACGTTCTCAAGCTCAGCAAATTCATTAATTCCGTGGAACCCCGGAAATGTCGTTAGGAAGCGTAGATTATTGCGTTTAACATACTTAAGCAACGCTATTATAGCAGCACTGCTACCAGGGTAAAGCGATATGTAGTCGCGGTCTATACCTACGTAATTTGCGAGCTCTCGTAGCAACTCCTCTTTGAGCTCTACACTCTCGTACCTATTCAAAACACCAATGTATCTCGCTAAATACTCTCCCACGCGAGGAGTGGGAGGATACGGTGATTCATTTAAATGTAGGCGGATACTCATGGCTGTTACATCTAGTTACTTACTAAGCTATATAACGTGTGGTGAGGCTGCAGTTCGGGGTATGACGATGTATGCAGCTCTTCATAGCGTATAGCGATGATCATAAGAAGCACAGACCTCCGATCGCATCTACACACCCAGAGAATCCATTACGTTTAGAGATAGCTATAGAAGCCCTGAGAAATTCAGGTATGTGGGATAAGGCAGATGTAATAGTCCCTGAAAGAGCTGACTTAGATAATGTACTTGCAGTTCACGATAGTGATTATGTTGAGCTCGTCCGTGAAATGTCTAAGCGAGGTGGTGGATACATAGATTTAGACACGTACGTTTCTCCTCACACCTTCGATGTAGCGTTGCTCGCATGTGGAGCCGCTATTCAAGGTGTCCGTCTCCTGCTCGAGAAGGGCAGCGCTCTATTCCTATCTTTACTAAGACCTCCAGGTCATCATGCGGGTAGGTATGGTAGAGCTCTAGGAGCTCCGACCTTAGGCTTCTGTATATTTAACAACATAGCTATAGCAGCTAAATATGCTGAAGAAGTTATGAAACTTAGACCAATCGTAATAATAGACATTGATGTGCATCATGGTAACGGAACACAGGAAATATTTTGGAACGATGCTAACGTTATTCATGTAGATATTCATGAACACGGTATATACCCTGGAACTGGTGATGTTGAGGATATTGGTGGTAATGAAGCTCGGGGAACGAAGGTGAACATCCCCCTCCCCCATTACTCAGGTGATGACGACTACATCTACGTGTGGAAAGAAGTCGTAGAGCCCCTGGTATTTACCATAAAGCCTAGAATGATAATGCTTTCTCTAGGTCTCGATGCCTACCTCGACGACGGTCTAGCATCTATGAGCGTAACATCAAAGTTCTTTACCTTTGCTGCAAGCTCTCTTGCTCTCATGGCTAAAAGGTTTCTGGGTACGCTTACGGTGTTAGAGGGAGGGTATACTGTAGGTCTTCGTGAAGGCTTACCAGCCTTTGTGAGGGGGTATATACAGCCACAGATAGATACCGAATACCGTGTTGAACCTCATAGAGGTGTGCGCATTGTAGTTAATAGAGTTAAGAAAGTGCTTAGAGAGTTCCTCGGAGTGTTGTAGCTGAGATTATTTACGGAACTGAGCTATTAGCGCTCCAACAATGAATCCCACGGTAACGGGCCCTATAACTAGTAGTCCTAAGGCCGTTAAGAGAGAGTATGCGATTTCCCACAGGCTCTTAGCTATTAACTCCATTCTGTAAAGGGCTTCATATATGCTATTACCTATAGACCATACACCTAACGCTATGCCAAGGAATATTATACCTACAGCTCCGAGTATGTACTTCAAAGCTCTCATAGCTACATATCCTAAACCTAAACCCAGTAGAAACTGTATTAGCATAACGATGTAAGCTCTTGGATTGATTAGGATGGATCCAATAAACGAACTTACGTCAATGGTCGTGGTGGTATTGAGAGCTTGAAAGGCTATATGCTCTAACATTGCGCTTCACCGTACCTTAACTCGTTAACTATGTAGTGGAATATATAAACCTCGCCTTACTTAAACTTCAATACTATCCGTTTCCTAACTGTAGACATCAGGATATACCTAACGATCTCAAGCAGTGTTTCGTGACCTCCACTAAGCCTTATTGAGACTGTGTCATCGTTTATCTCTACGGAGATATGCTTGAATCCTAAGTACTCTAGGAAGTCCGTAATGTCTGTGTCATAGAATTGAGGTGCTCTAGAGGGATTACCGCAGGGACCATAGTGACACGCATAGCAATATTCGTTATGCGCATCAATATTGGCGCTGCATGCAGAGGCGTACACCTTCATACCGTAGTCTTTAGCGATCGCAGCTATCTTTCTCTTTAGGTCCTCTCCACGTATTGCTATTTGCTTTCGTGAATTGCGAATACTGTGAAACTGCTTAGGAGCTCTACGCAATACCTCCTGACCAATTGCGGGATCTATACTCTGTAATCGCGATACAATGCTTGGTGTAATCCTTAGCGTACCAATAACAACGCTGTTTATACCACTCTCTACAGCCATCTTGACTATCTTGTGCGCTTCCCTATCAGTAATACCAGGTATTATGGGTCTGAGGAATAGGGACACATATAAGCCGTGCTTAACTGCTATTGAAGCTCCTACAAATCGCTCTGACGGTGATGGTGCACCGGGTTCTAGCTCACGATAGCGGTCCAAGGTGACTACGGTTATGAGAAGGCTGAGGTTGGGCTCAGCGCTCTTCAAAGCCTTTGCTAACTCTTCATCCACAACGCTCTTTGTAGAGACCTGGCTTGGCATCTGAAGCCATCTATATACTTCGCGAATGTACTCTACAGCAATCTTCCGCGTTTCAGGAGCAAAGGGCTCAGTGACAGAGCCATAGGCTGCGAGCGTGTATCCTGGCGCTATGTAGGGGTTCAATGATAGGGCATATGCGAGTTCAAGAGGTGTGAGAGGATATGTTGAGATCTTTCCTGGAAACCCCATATCGAATATGTAGCAGTAGAGACAACGATAGCTACAACCGATACCGGTGTGTATAGTCATTCCGCACGGTCTAGGCTTCCGACGAGAGTGTGGATCTGCTTCAGCGCGAGCTTTAGCATATGAACTAAGTCTGTTTCGTAGCTCCTCAGAAATACGCTTTCGCCTCTCAACGATGCTAACCAATCGAGACATGTTGAGATCAGCCTCGGGTTCCCTCATCACACCTCAGAAGCGGACCTTCACATCACCTAAAATGAGGTTTAGTAAGACGACTTAAAAAGCGGATTAGTATCAATGACTTAACGGTAACAAAATGATGAGAAGTGGCCGTGACCGACGCGATGACGATCCCTCTACCGGCTGAAAAGATAAAAGACTTAGTTAAGAAACCGCTATTAGTAGTAGGTGGGCCCGTAGCTCAGCTTGGATAGAGCGCCGGCCTGCGGAGCCGGAGGTCCGGGGTTCAAATCCCCGCGGGCCCGCCACACAAAATATTGGGGCTCTCCAAACATTGCTCAATACGATCAGTTCTCAGGGGGTTAAACAGAGTTGAGTGCCGATTCTAATTCTCGATTATGTTAAGCGTTAGTACTATGCTATAAACTTGGACCTTTATCAAGCCTCTAAGTGATTAAGTACTATGGCTAGAGACGGCGTGAAGGCTATGAAGGCTACACGGCTCTTACTCATGGGCTTAACCATACTACTCTCAGCACTATTCCTATCCCTGCTTTCGATGACAGTGCATACCGCCTATGGCTATGTGGAGAAGGAGGTGTGCTTAGAGCCCTCGAAAAATGTATACATGACTTTAAATCAATTGCTTCCAGCTAGGGCCATATACTTCAATATGAGTATTAGACACAGCTGTGATCGGTTATCGATTACGGTGTTAAGATATGTCAATGCCCATGGAAAATCTTTAGAAAGAGTACTGTATAGAGGTGAAGAATTGGTGCTTACTAACCTTAAGCGATGGGAGGCTGCAGCTCTATCCTTCACCTCTAACAACAGCTGTAAGGTTAATGTATTGTTGGCCTATACGATCTATGTACGTCCATTCATCTGGCTAGCTATACCCTCATTCATATTGGCGATAGTAGGCAGCGCAATCTCGTTGTGTGCACTGATTTCCATTATTACCCTACATCTAAAGTCAAGACGTGTACATGTAGCGAACACTAACAGCGTAGCTCTGTCATGATTACTTGTGTAAATGTTTGTCCGCTTCTCTCTACACGTTGCTTAATATTCCTATAGACTTCTATATGAGACTTATCACGTTGTTTAACGTAGAAGAGTATGTGGTTTACTAGCTGCTTAACATCGCTGAATTCCTTGTTGCATGCTGGACAGCGCCAACACTGTAAGGTATGCGGTTTTGTGATGGATTGAGCTGTCGAGGTTGACTTCTTAGCTAGCTGTGATTCACTGGGTTTAGGTATTGAGCCACTAGCCAAAGCATTCCATAGAGTATAGGGGTCTTCACCACATATGCTGGCTATGGACTTTACAACTTCAAAAAGTAGCGGAGCGTGAGCTTCACGCACTACCTTAAGGAGCTGCTCAACGCATTCGCTCACTCAGACCCACCACTCTGGTACTTATCATGCAGAGACCTGATATAAAGGAAGCTAGTCTTAGACTCAACGATTACCGTGTAATACCTGGAGGTATGTGCATAAGCTGTTCAGAGTTTAAGACTCAGGTAGTGAAGTGTCGGAGGATTGTAAGGGCTGCACCTTTTATAGCTCGTGTATCGATGGCTATGGGCTCACACTTTGCTATGAGCAGGTAGAGCACTGTTTTCCTAAGGATATGCTCTATGTCAGTCAGGTATTCATAGTTCGCCATACCCTTGGACACGATGATATCGCTGTGCTTTATTATCTTCAAAACCTCCTCGGAGACCTCGTCTAGGAATATACTTGCAGCATCAGTGCCAGTGCTAACTACCTCATCAAAGCTTTCATAAAGTCCTGCATCTTTAGCTTCATGTATCGTTATATCGTTTTGGAAAGCTCCTCCCTTAACTATGGCTATGACCTCCTTGCCAAGAGGTCTAAGTATATCGGCTATGATTCTATCAAATACGGCTTCGCCACTATTATCCATCAATACGACAATCCTCTTAGCCTTCAACAATGCCTTGGCTGCGGCTTTAGGATCTCCGTGTATATGAAGTGTTTTCAATATTGAGAGCAGTTCCGATATTGATGGTGGTGTGTGTTCTGCCACGCCGAAGTCTATCAGGTTGCCTACGAGTGAAACCCTCAATGCTTCAACTACACGTTGCTCTGGGGAGTTAATAGCCATGACGTGGCTTCTGATTGAGGGATAGACACTCAGCGCAAGTTTATTTGCTTCGGCTTTCTCCTTAGCATAGGGATCTGTAACTCGAGATAAGGACTTTAATAACCTGAATAACTCTGTTGCTAATCGTACAGGATTAAGGGTGTTATCAACTATCCTATCGTTAATGACCTTTATAACGGCTTTTAAAGCCTCCATTCGCTGCTTTTCGTCTGGAAAGAGCTTAACAATATCTCTAAACCTTACTTTTACCTGACACGCGATACACTCCGTATACAATTTCATGCTATGTCAACCATCAGTGGAAAGTCCTGTCAATAGACTTCTCTGTGGTTATAAATTTTAGGATTTCCGATATTCATTACTTGTTGGCTTACTCTACAACCAGCTTCTGTGCTCGTTGTAATATGTCTTGCATTGCTGTACGGATAGCCCTACTACTTGTACAGCGTTTAACTATCTCCATCAACATATGCATCGTATTCAGATACCGTTTTCGCGTAGCCATATCGACGTAAGGCATCTTTGTTAAGCATATCAGCGCTTCAAGAACTGCTAATGTAGCTCTAGTAATCACGCTGGGTCTACGTCTAGAGTAAGCCAACTTAATGGGCTTGAATACTAAGTACAGGAATTGGTGTGAGGTATAGCGCTTAGCTACCCTACATAGTACATAAGCATCACACCGTCTTAAACACAAGTACTCCTCATTGTCAACTCTGATGACTTTGTACTTTAAATGTTCTCGATAGAGTGTAGCCTTATAGAATAGAAGCGGGTTCATGGTGATACATACACAGCACTTGTCAAACCTTTCTGACTCCAACACTCTTCTCACTTTGGTACTTGGGTATATACGTGCTTTGAGACCCTCATCAACTAGTTTTAACCCTAAGGGCACTGTAAGTACTGTGTTGGGACGTGTATGAAAGAATACCACTAT
Source organism: Ignisphaera aggregans (assembly GCA_015662595.1). Taxonomy (GTDB): domain Archaea; phylum Thermoproteota; class Thermoprotei_A; order Sulfolobales; family Ignisphaeraceae; genus SZUA-1435. The sequence goes on along the minus strand of DQTV01000037.1, from coordinate 8,838 downwards.
CGCTTCACTGAATGTATTCATGCGAAACCCTAATCGACGGAGTTCGCGCATCACATCCATGCATCACACCCCAGGTTATGTGGTGATGTGATGTGAGTACAGTCTCCGCTATCTGGTGGATGCGATACAAATACATAGTTTCTAAACTAGGCATTGACGAATCGTTAGACCGTTTTGCGACTAGGATGCTATCGGAGTTTTTACGCAGTTTTCAACTCGATGTACATAGCATTCTACATTATCTTGAGAAGGCGTTGAGGGGTGCCGTGACCATCGTTATGGGTGCTGGGCCTAGTCTAGAGCGTCAGGTACGTGAACTACATGCTCTGAAAATCCTAAATGAGTGTTGTATTGTGGTGGCCGACGGTGTTGCGAGATTGTTACGTATATACAACGTCATACCTACAGCCATAGTAACAGACCTAGATGGTGAAGATGGGTCAATACTTGAGTTAGGGCTTCGAGGAGCTGTTGTGGCACTACATGCTCATGGAGATAACATAGATAGAATTATAGAATGGATACCGCGTGCACGTCGTTATGGGGTAAGAGTTTTAGGTACAACTCAGGTCGAGCCTACAGACAACGTTATTAACATTGGCGGGTTTACGGATGGTGATCGAGCTCTCTTACTAACCCTTAGATTCCATCCTAGGGCCGTGATATTGGTAGGGATGGACTTTGGAGATGTTGTTGGGCCCTATTCAAAACCTTGGCTTCACCGAGCCATGAAAGCTGATGAGAGAAAGAGAGTGAAGCTAGATATCGCGAAGCAGATTATTGAAGATGCTGTCTGCAGCTCTCGAAGCGAGGTCTATACACTATCATCGACAGACCTCAATTGCGTACACAGAGCCGATATCCATGAAGTATTGCGATTATTAAGGAGTTGACGACCATACTCTAGAATCTCGGATTCTATTCAAGATAGATTTTCGCTCCGTCATTTCTAGGCGTAGCAATCGTAGCATACTCAACATCTATACCAAGCTCTTTTAGTCTCTCCATGCAGCGAATGAATATCCTCTCTGACCTATCGATGTCAACTAATCCATAGGCTACCGGTCCCCAGCTACTTTGACCATATCCATAGACTCCAAGTTCGTTGAACACTTTTATAACAGCTTCAGTTTCACGACAGCAGAATATCCCTCCTTGTAACGGTTCGAAGAACTTTCCAGTAAGTATCTGAATCCTCGTCAAAGCTGTGCCAAAACTCTCTATATCTCCTTTCCATAGTGCGGGAAGCATCTCAAGTAGTAGTGTAGCGTATAGTTCATACTGTAGCGTTTCTGGTATGTTGGATGGGGGCTGCATCATCTGCAACTCTCTGTCTTCACTAACACGGGGTTTTGATGTTCGTGGCACTATAACTATGAATCTCCAGTCCTTAGGTAATCTGTGTTGAATTATAGGTTGAGGAACGTCGCTGGCACTTCTTGGAAGCTCTAGCCTATCACCATAAACTCTTCGTCCGCAATCCACTATGAAACCACCGTATTTGAATGCCGCTATCCCAATTCCAGAAACAAGACCTCTACCAAGTTTAGCAGCAATGTCGTAGACATCGATCTCAGTTCGATGTTGTGCGATAATCGATATGCCCACTCCGATAGCTAATGCAAGTTGTGTCGTAGAACCGAGACCCACATGCCTAGGAATAGAATTGTGTACATATACCTTTGCACCTATATCAAAGACCTGCCTTACCCTACGTATCACATCGTCTATGTCCTGACTCGATACGACCTCAATGCGCTTTTGTTCAAGAGGTTCGACAACCACATCAAGAACCGGTTTATCTATCGCAACACCTATACTGCCATAAACTCGATCTCCTTTACGAAAGTTGTAGAAGCCTAAGTGTAGTCTAGCTGAGGTAGTAATGCGTACTCTCATAGCGGAATTCACCGGGATTGAGTTAACTTGGTTCAACTTATTACTTTAGGAATGCTGTTCATAGAGCTTCGTTATGAACTTTAATCACCACCTTAATCTGATCACGTTGAAATGCTAGTTTGAAAGCTTCAATGCCCTTCTCAAGTCCCTTCACGACGCTAGTTATTGGGGGCTCAATTACTCCCTCCTTAAGGATGTTTATCGCTTTCTCAAACTCTCGAAATGATCCACAGCGTGATCCAATAATCCTAAGCTCCTTAACTACTGCTGGTGTCAGGTTTACATTGCCGTAACTTCCTGGAGTTGATTTGAGGTGGATGAGCGCTCTAGGCCTTGCTATGGATATGGCTATATTGATAGCGTTTGGATCGCCAGAGGTCTCGAAGATATAGCTAAATCCCCTCTTATTGACGTCTATGTATTGCTCAATCTCGTCTATGGTAAGGATATGCGTAGCGTATTTAGATACGTACCTAATCTTCGGGCTATCTCTACGTACAATCGCAGTGACATCGAAACCCATGGACCTCAGGAGCTGGATGGTCAGTATCGCTATGTTACCGCTACCTATAACTGCTATTTCATCGCAGGGTCTGGGTGGGAACTGTTCGAGAGCGTTGATGATGGCAGCTAATGGCTCAACCTCTACCGCTACTACAGGGTCTAAACCCTCAACTACATGAAGAGCTTTCACTGGAGCAATGAAATACTCGGCCATAGCACCATCGAAGTCTATACCTAGAACCTTTCTGTAAGGACAGTGAGTGTAGAGACCTGATCTACAGTATTGACAGCTATCGCATGGAAAGTTGATCTCTGGAACAACGATCTTTCCTTCTAGTTCGCGCGGACCACTAACGACGATCCCCGACGCTTCATGGCCTAAGATTATCGGCTTCTTGAACAGTGGGTACGAGCCTGTGAAGAAAGCCTTGTCAGTACCGCATATTCCAACAGCTATAGTCTTTATCAGGGCCCATTTTGGTGGCGGTTGAGGCACTGGTACATCTTCTAATCTTAGGTTATGGGCTTCAAATAGTACAAGCGCCAACATGGTCTATATTCATGTACCGTCTCTAGCTCAGATCTATCGCTACTTACTACTTCGAACCGCCAGGTTTACGGTATGGCCAGCTTTGCCTAGGACGATATCGAATGTTAGTTCAGCTGTTGCCTGTAAATAGCTACACACGAGGGCGAGTTTCTCAAAGAATGACTTAGCCTTTATGTATTCTTCAAGAGACTTGTACTTCGGAATAATCTCCGCTTCTAGTTTACTTACGAATCTAGAGGTCTCGAGCGATAGGTCTACAGCACGACTAGCCATAAATGCATCGTCCTTTACTAGAGCCTCGTAGACTATATCCATAGTGTAGAACAGCATCTCTTTTAGCTCGTCAAGTCTATCCTGAAGAGCATAGCTTATGACCTCCATAAGCTCTGGCTTCTCAATAAATATCTGAGCAGCATATGCAAGAGCATCACCCATATCCTCCAACGACTTGATGAGAGTTCTGTACTCCGTGAGGAAGGGAGCTCCGCCTAACATATTGAGTACGTATGTATAGCGTACGGCTAGCGCATGCACTCTATCAAGTTCGTACTCAAGTTCTAGGACCTCTCTTAGATGGTCAGCGTTCTTGTTCTTTATCGATATTGCTAAAAAGTCAAACATACTCTTGATAGAGTTGAGCATTCTAAGAACTAAGTTATCTAGGCTATACCTTTCAGTATCGATGAAAACCTGTATAACAACGCGATTAGCAGTTTGCTCAACTATTTCAGCACCAATAAGCATTCGTACTATCGTTCGTAAGCTTTGCATGTGTTGTGTAAGGATATAGCTTTCAACGCTTTCTATAACTATTCTATCGAATCCTGCTATGTAGGTAGCATAGATACTACGAGTTAGTATCTCTTCAGGTGTAGTATGGGAAATAATTATCTTAACCTCCTTTCCCTTAACCCTCTTCTCCAACACTGAGTAGGGAATTACTAGAAGTGACCCGTCATCCCTAGTCTCTATTCTAACTAAATCGCCTGGCTTTAAGCCTATATCCTTGACCCACTCAGATGGAAGCGATACCATTAGAGTTGAGCGCCCAAAACGCTGAACCTTTCTGGTTTCAGAGATTCGCACCATTTTAACACCTCTATACCGATATGCATAGATGTTTAAAAGCCTTTAACATCGCATTAACAGATATTGATTCACAGATCTTAAGGTAATTGCATTATAAGTATGTTCTAGGCCTCTTTTACTCTTCTTAAGAGATCAAGTATGGTTAGACCTATTATTCTATTGTTCTTCACGTGCACAATGATATTGTTCTCTAGTAGCAGTGTTTCATCTGCTTCCTCATTAGATAAGTTGATGTAGAGTGTATCGCTTATCTCGTCATATCTTATAAATGCGTGTTCAAGCTCATCTAGATACACTACGAGCTGTCTTCTAGCTTCGCGCTCTACGGATTCTGACATCAATCCTCACCTACGACTGTTACCCCCTCCTCTCTCACTATGAGTGTTCTTCCGATAACTATTCTTTTCCTTTCTATAAACCCCCCTATCTCTACATACAGTGTTAGCCCGCTTTTCAGTAAACAATCTTCAGATACGACATCGCTTAGCGTTGGATATTCACAAAACGCCGTTCCAAGACCGCAAATCTCCACATGTGCGTCCTGAACTCTATAGGTACTAAGTACCTTCTCAAGTCTTTCTATGAGCGATACGCATGGCGTATCTAACATCAATCCCTTTACAGCGCTAGCTAAAGCCATTTCCAATCTATGTTTGTATTGAGCTATAGAACCGTTCTCGAAGGATATTGTTGTACTCGCAGCACCGCGTATCAAACCCTTCTCTACGGTTACGATTCGTAGTATGATGAGATCTCCCTCTCTACGCATATAGCATGACGGATAGTCAAGCTCAGCTTCGTGAAGAGTTGAGCGTGCAAATGTTGCTACCGCACATTCAAGGTCTTTGCACGTCTCGATCCTTTTTATAATGTCGAAAGCTTTTAGGGCAGCTTTCTCAGCTAGCTGGCGTAAGTGTATTGGTTTATATGCTCTAAACATGTTTAGATCTCTCGATATGTCTACGAGTTTCCATAGTTGTGTTAGGTCCATGTATAGAGGTGCGCTGATGTTATCAAGCCTTAGAGCTATCGTGGCTCCCGGTTCAACAAAGCCCTTAACGAATGATAGTAAGGCGCTTGCAAAGTTCTCGGAGATCATGTATGTTGTATCGCTGCTAACGGGTAGATACGAATATCTTATCGATTTGGAGCAGTCTAGCAATACGCTACTTCTAAGAGGTTGGAGTACGTAACATTCTTCGGTATCTACATTTACGAGGAGTACATACCCATTCAAATGCGGTGTCTCAGCGAGGTACTCAATATCCTTCGGATCAGTAAGCAGTAGGTAGTGAGCCACACCTTTCAGCTTTGATAATAGCTGAGCTATGTTAGAGCGCAATCTAGACACATTGCTCATAACCACACACTCTCATGGAATGTAGTCCCGGATACGCAGTTCAATCTCTATACACGATACGCTACGCCTTTTACCCTCCGATATCAGTGATAGAGTGCCTATACCCACGTAAGCTATGCCAAGCTCCTTAACAAGCGATATCACAGAGTTAGCAATGTGCACGGTTCGCGAAATGTTTTTACCAAGTGCACGTAGTTTAACACTCTTACAACCCTCAACAAATAGCTTGTAAAGTACTGCGGCTACATACCGTACAAAGTACTTCTTGCCCACGAGTATGGTATTGTCTAGACATACCATATTACTTCGCCTGGTAGAACTCTAAGACCTGTTATCAGTATCGAAGCCATTCTCAAGGAGCTTATAGCGCAGACAAACCTTTATATGCTACGCTAATCAGAAATTGCTCCATACAAGAGCTTTAAGCGCGATCAAAACGTTCAAAACCCTGAAAACCAAGTAGTTAACGAAGATAATGAGCTCAAAACTTGGCATGGAACCTTGTTAGATGAGAACTACCGGAGGATTGCGATGTAGAGATGTTAAGAGCTAGATTCACGATGAGTACAACTATATAGAGCCTATTTGCCCATTATAACGCATGGAAGCTATTGTATTAGCTATATGCAGTCGTCGCAATTCATAGGGTATGGACATTCACGTCTATAATGAGAGATATGATTTGAATTGATTGGGGTAACGTAGTTGAGAATGTTGATGGCACATTTATAGGTATAGACAAGATTTTCGCTGTGGGTTTACGCCGAGATGTAACCTTGTAGATGTATCATGAGGTCAATTAAATTACCTGAAACTGTCAAGAGGTAAGAGTGCATAGGTTACCGTCTCTGATGTATAGACAATTAGTGAGAAATGTCATAGGGGTAGGATTAATATAGATATTACCAGTTTTTGTTATTGTACGTATTGAGCGTATTGTATTGAGATATCGTGATTAACGAGGTAATCGAGATTAATCTAGAGCCTAGGAACATGGAAAAATAGTATGTGAGGATACATTACGTAAAGTCTATATGTTGAACCACAGGTTTCTCCCTCCACTCTATAATGACACGTCCCTGAACCACATCCCCACCTTCATGACTAAAGAATGCGTATACCCATCTATCTCCACGTTCTATTGTGATGAGCTCGACTTTAGCTATGCGTAGCCTCTTCTGTAGTGCTTTCTCAAGAAGTGAGGTGAGACTCGACATGGTTTTACTCCGTGCTATCTACAACGCTATACAGCTTGAATTCTCGTGGTTCGTGATACCCTTGACGCACAGATTCGACTTTAGTAATACGATAGTGTTCTGCGGTGATCACCTTCATATACAGGTACGCATGGACGATCCTCAACGAAGTATTGCATTCAATGCATTTAGATCATATGTTACCTCATCGAGCTGATCAAGAGTTCTCAATATATACGTTTAGAGCTTAGCTAGTTCTGGGCTATGCTATCAAAAGACCTCTCGTAAGCGTGGTGTTGAGGCGATGGTAAGGAAGATCGCTGTGAGAAAGGTGTTGAGAATTGCTAGGGAGTTACGTTTTGTTAGCGTGGTAGTGATTGCATCATTTATCTTGGCAGCGCTGGGCTTTGCCCTATACCTGGTGTACGTACCGAGCTTAGTTGTGTTGATGGAGGGATTTGTATGGCTTATCGAGGGCATATCGTTCTTCAGCTTAATGGTAGTGCTAAAGATAGCCACCTCAAGAGCTGTATTCTATGGCTCACGCTATGAAATATTTAGATCGGAGTCATTTGCAGCTATACTCGTCTCAATAGTTGCTACCGTAATAGTATGCCTAAACATAGCCCATAGTATAGGAATGTTGATTAACGGTACGTACAGACCTTCGTTAATAGGAGCATCTACTTACCTGCTTGGCAGTGCAATACTATCCTACATAATGAGCTCTAAATGTAGAGCCGTTCTCGAATCGCGTAAGGTGTTTATATTGACTGCCAAGACGATGGAGAGTAAGCTTAGGCTAGACGCATTATTTGAGTTGGGAGCTGGTGTGGCAATCATCGTATCGAACGTCTTTAACACGCCAATTATAGAGAATGGCATAGCTATCGCAATGGGTGTATACGTACTGTGGGGCGTTGCAACCATTGCTCGTGATTCATTCCTTAACCTAATCGGTATAGGTCCTAAGGAACATATTGAGAGGACGCGTAGAAATGTAATTGCAGTTATAAAGAGTATCACGCGATTTCGCATACGAAAGCTGCTGATTGAGACTTTCGGTAGTTTTGCGGAGATCGAACTATGGCTTGAAGCACCTCCAAACCTCACTCTTCGCCAAGCTTACCGTTACGCTGTGTCAATAGCGCGCGAGGTTGTATTGAGGGTTCCTGAAGCTATCAGAGCTCTCGTAGTGATAGTTCCGCAAACTAGCTCCGTAGGCACTACGCATCGCGGTTATTACAGGAGGTTATCAAAGCGGGCTCGTAGGATCGATAGCGACGTTAAAACGCGTCAAACTCAGCATCGCAATTCCGACTCTGTGAAGAGCTGATTAACATGTCTACTCAGTGTTTCGTTTCGCTTTCAACACAACTAGTTTATCGCCACTCTTAAGTTTAGTCCCTGAGTCTGGAGCTGCAATCCTATCACCACTATCCTTCACCAGCATCAATGGCACATATCGATGAGCTCTATCTCTATGCTCAAGACCTTTCACCACCTCCTCCGGAGTCATACCGCTAAGATTGTGGTCTATGGGTACCTCAATTAGATCGGCAATTCCACGAGAGGATGTGACCTCGTCCACGAATAGAGTGACCGAGGGTTCGAATACTGCGGAAGCCAGTTCACGTCCAATAATTCTCAACGGTACTACTATCGATACTCCGGCCTCTTCTAGCAATTCCTTAGTTTTATTGCTTTTAGCTATAGCCGCTATCTTAAGGTTCTTGTTGAGTCGTTTAGCCATTAACGCTATGTGTATAGTGGCTGAATCGTCTAGAATGCATATAATGAGGTGTTTAGCGCTCTTGATACCTGCACGAATCAGGGTATCCTCATCGAGGGGATTCCCCACAACGAAGTCTATATCCTCGGGAGGTGCTCTCGGCCTCTCTTCAAGCACCCATGCAATCCTATAACCACGCCCACTATTTCGAAGCTCATCAATAGCCTCTCTACATATCTCAGAAGCTCCTACAACAACTACATCTACGTGTTTCAACTTTACTAACCCCATATACCTCCGCAAGCTCTGTCTTAGAAAAGCTTCAGCGATGGTTGATACTAGTAGTGTGAACACCGCTATACCTAAAACAATAGTTAAGCTAGCAATTATGTAGCCTGCAAATGTCTGTGGAACTATATCTCCGTAGCCCACCGTAGCCATTGTGACTATAGCCCAGTATATCGATTGAAAGTAAGTCAAGTTCTTCTGAGGTCCATTAATAACTTCG
>DQTV01000019.1 GCA_015662595.1 Ignisphaera aggregans | reverse complement strand
GCTCGCGCTATATTCGTAATAGCTACAGGAAGGCTAAGCATACCGATGTCAGGGCCTAAGAGGGGTTAAACCTAGTCTAACTTGATTACAGAGCCATTGCTAGGCACCTCAACATCGACCCCAATCTCTTCCTTAATTCTATAAGCAAGTTCGTAAGCCACAGCATCACCTCCATGAACTAGGATAACCTTTTCCAATCCCTTTACGCTCTTCACAATGCTGAGAAGCCCTGAAGCACCTGCATGGCTAGAGAAGTCGAACCAGTATACCCGTGCCTGAACCCTAGGTCCATTCTCTTCAAACGTTCCCTCAGATAGTATCCTCCTACCGGGGGTTGCTGGAGCTTGATAACTCACTAAAATTATCGCGCACTTCTTAGCGTTCCACATACGTTTGAGGTAGTACAGAGCTGGCCCACCTTTGAGCATGCCAGCAGGAGCTACGATTATACTCCCCGGCTCTTTATACACTCTCTTCCTCATGTCAGCTCCCTGAACAGCTACGAAGAGTCTTGCAGCCTTCTCTAGAAGGTCTATACGGTTTATGTACTTGGGATAGCTTAACATAAGCTCGAGGATTTTTCGGGTCATACCATCGTAATAGACGTTTGCATAGGGCATTCGTTCAGCGAGTATGGATAGAATCTCCTGTGATCTTCCAAGAGCGAAAGCTGGTATTAGAACGCTTCCCCCATCCTCAATCACGCTCTTTATAGTCTCTATGAAGCGATCTTCAACTTCTTTCCTATCAGGATGATCAACGTTTCCATACGTAGACTCCATGATGAGTATGTTTGCTTCAACGCCCTCTAAACGTGCACCACTAACAAGCTTGGTATCTATGGTATTTACATCTCCGGTGTAGAGAACTACCTTTCCACCCATTTCAATCCTATACATTACGCTACCAGGAATGTGACCCGCATTCAATGCCTCTATTCTTATACCATCTATTTCCACCATCCCACCTGGAGAGATGGTATGAACGCTGTTAAGCATCGTTTCTAGCTCTGGATACTCGTAGGGGAGGTAGTATCCAGCTAGTTTGATCATGTCCTCAATCATTAACTTGGCAAACTCCTTGGTCAAGCTAGTCATTATCGTTGGAACCCTTACGGAAACAAATAGCATTGGCGCAGCTCCTACATGATCTAGATGTGCGTGTGTGATGGCTATAGCCTTAAGCTTGGCTGGTGGAACGCTCAGTGGGAATACCGGTATGTCCGACTCGTCAAAGGTCACACCGTAGTCGAGCAGAATCCTCTTCTCACTTCTTTCATCTTCAAGTAGTAGTGCCGCTCTACCTACCTCACGCCCACTTCCTAACACTGTTAACTTCAGCGTCATGGGCGTCACAACCGTTTTAATTCTTCGTACCCTATGCGCTAGGTTGGGTGTGCTTATGCTCCCTATAAATCCTCGCGATCTACAGCGACAGCTTAAGCAGTTGAAAAGGCTTGGACTTAAGATGGATACTATAGCCGGTGCATCGAGGGTCATCATAGAGTTGGAGGATAAGGACATAGTACTCGATAGCCCGCAGATAATGGTGCTTGAGATGGCGGGTCAGAAGGTATTCTACATAGTTCCATCCGGTATAAGGGAGGAGCCTCGCCAGAGAATAGCGGAGGTCTCTCTTGAGAAGCCTATTGTGACTGTAGAGGTGTCTGAAGAGGATGCCAGATTCATTGCCGAGTACACTGGGGTATCGATAGAGGAGGCTAAGCAAGCTCTTAAGGAGTCAGGAGGCGACATAGCTAAGGCCATTGAGATTATCCAGCAGCGTAAGGGATGACAACGGGTTTAGAGGTACTTTAAAGCTCCTAACACAGTTCCTAACTCCTTCTAGGCTCAACGATGTCAGGCACGGTCACAGCTTTTAGTGCTGTATTGCTAGCTGCGATTGTATGGAGTTTAACCCCCGTTCTGATAAAGATAGGTGCTAGCAACGTTAGTGCTATAGCGTTCAATGGGCTTCGAGCCTTCTCAGCACTTACCCTCCTACTCCCCTTGTCGTTAGTTGTTAATGGCGGTGTCTATGTGGATCCAACACCCTCAGCACTAATAGTCATAGTCTTGTCAGCTCTTGTAGGTCTTGTCGTAGGTGATGTGGCTTACGTAAAGGCTATTCAGTTAGCTGGTGTTAGTAAGGCTGTCATCATAGGCTACACGTACATCTTTGTATCTCAAGTACTAGCATTTATCCTCCTCAACGAGGGTGTAGGGATAGGTACCGTAATGGGCTCGATACTCGCTATCATAGGCATAGTACTTGTCGTAGGTGGAACACAGGAGTTTGGGTATTCACATGAGCTTCGAGGGCTTCTTGCAGCTGGGATATCCTCACTTGCATGGGGGTTAGGCTCCGTAGTTAATAGGGTAGCTCTACTGTACTCCGATCCCGTAAGCCTAGCGCTAATCCGTATCGCAATCCAGGGAGCTACACTCACCATCCTCGATTTTGATGGGCTGAGAAGCGCTATGACTAATAAACGCGCTGTCTTAACAGCCTTTATCACCGGGATCCTTACTTACGGTATAGGCGCAACACTCTTCCTATACTCACT
>DQTV01000077.1 GCA_015662595.1 Ignisphaera aggregans | reverse complement strand
TGCAGCAATCTCAACTGCGAACTCTATAATTCTCAGTGTTGCTAGCTCAATTACTAGAGATCTCTACGAACGTGGAGCGAAGATAGTGAGACAGCAAACGACTAGACTAATTGCGTGGATCTCGATCGCAGTTATGAGCATAGCTGCCGCAGCTATAGCTCTCGCTAAGCCTGCTTTCATAGTCGAGCTCTCAGTACTATCATCAGCACTACTACTTCCCCTCGCTCCAGTAACTCTAGCAGGTCTCTACCTCCAGCCTCGTAGCAAGAGCCGTGCTCCTACACTTTCAGCACTACTATCTATCGCTTCTGGATTCATAATCATGTTGTTAACAGCTATAGTCTATGGAGCTAAGAAAGCACTTATAACGACATGGTTAGGCGTTCCAGTACCTCTATGGGTTTTGATAGTATCGACTCTCATTATAGTTCTCGGAACTCTCATCTCAAGACCTATAGCTAGATAACGGTATTCCTCGGTATAGCCTCTTCATAGTGTATGACATTGGTAGAGGATTAAGGTTTAATATCACGCCGTGGTATATGAGACGAGGTTTCGGTGTTATGGAGCTCGAGAACTGGGTGACAGGATTCATAACCATAGCGATGTTCTTCTACATAGTGGCTTTCTTACTATACATAGTTAGGATAGTTCGTGGCCCAACAGTTCCAGACATGATTATTGCTGTCGATGCTCTAAGCTACGACCTAGCTGCCTTCCTCGTTGTACTGAGCATCCTCTTCAGATCACCGATAATGATACCATCAGCTCTAGTCCTTGTGCTTTGGGTATACGCTCTCGATATATACGTAGCCAAGTACCTTGAAGCTCGTGAAATAGGTGAGTAGAATGGCTACCGTTATCGAGTGGATACTCGTGATAACTGGTCAGATACTGGTCGCTATTGGGGTTGCATGCGATATAATTGCAGCTATATTGATGCTACGGTTCCAGAACTTCTATCTAAGGCTTCACGCACTTACGATAGGAAGTATTGGAGGAGCTTTTGTACCGATGATAGGTGCTGCACTAATTGCTGCTGGCTCTGAGTTTTTGGGTCACTATAGATGGTTCATGGTTGGAGCCTCCATAGTTGTAGCCATGGTGGAGTACGTACTGGTTGGTGCCGGTACTCACGCTATTGCTCGCGCTGCATACCGCTCAAAGGCTGTTGAGGTGTATCCCAAGGTTGTAGACCATCTTGAAGAGGATAGGGTGTTGCAAGCATGAGTCTCGCTGTAGATCTCGTGTTTGTTATGCTAGCCATAGCAGCTATGCTATCGGTCGTAGCAACGGTGCTAGCGGTTCAAAGCAGAGATCTGCTGAAGGCGATCATCTTCTCAGCTCTTCAAAGCGTTGCCTACGCGCTCATGTACTCCTACTCATGGCTCTCGACATAGTGTTGGTGTATGTGGTAGTCACTGTCGGGATATACCCGTTGGCACTCGTCTTACTGATAAGGGTTGGGTCCATGTCCTACATGTCGTAGAAGAGAGCGTGAGGAGGATAGCTCCTAGAATTGCTGGTGTGCAAAGATGAGTGTTAAGGGTATGAGTAAAGCGTTTAAGAGGCTTAAGCGAAGTGTTATGGGTTTTCATCTCAATACGGGTAGCTGTAATGGCTGTGATATCGAGCTTCTAGACGTTGTGACTCCCTACTTCGATGTAGAGCGTTTCGGAGTGAAGCTAGTTGGCTCACCACGCCATGCCGACGTAGCTATCCTGACAGGGCCTATAACGATCAAGACCCTCTCTAAGGTTGTGAGAGCTCTCGAAGCCATGCCGCGACCTAGGCTAGTGCTGGTCGTAGGCGCATGCGCTGTTGGAGGCGGTATCTGGTTCGACCCATACTCTACACTTGGTGGCTTTGCTGCGATAGCGAATGTGCTTAGTAGGATGGGTATACACATCGATAGAGTTGCATACGTTCCTGGATGCCCAGCTAGACCCGAGGCCACTATACACGGTATCGCGGTTTTGCTGGGCTGGGCAGAGCGTAAGGTGAGCTACGTTAGGGTGAAGGCCTTCTGAGGGTAGCTATATACACATGTTTCGAGATGAGAGTCGAAACGCCTATCCCACTCCCTAGACACTATGTCTCCTCTATGGCTATGTGTAGAGTTGTTGCTGAAGTCGATCTCGATGAGATCGCACAGTACCTAAACCAGAAGCTCATAGACGAGCTGCTGGGGAGAGGTGAGATTAGAGTCCAGGATCAAGATGCCGTGTCTAAGCTTATCCCTAACCATAGTCAGAAGCCAAGCTATGTAAAGATAGTAAGTGTTAAGAGGTGAGGGGTGAGCATACGTACAGTGCGTGCGTTTGAGTGGACTGAGGTGGAGGTAGAGTAGGTTGAGATTTGCATTCCTATGCAAGGCGAGGGGTGGAGCGAGGGGTAAGGTTGCGATTATAGGTAGTGGCCCAGCTGGGCTTGCTGCAGCTGGATATCTTGTGTGTCAGGGATACGAAGTGGATGTGTATGATAAGCTTCCAGCAGCTGGAGGGATGATGACATTCGTCATACCTTCCTATAGAATTCCTCGAGAAAACGTGGTGGAGGGTGTCAAGGAGTTAGAGGAGAAGTTTGGTGTCAAGTTCTACTTCAGAACCAAGGTGTTTCACGGTGCTAGCTCAAGGCGTGATGAAGGTGACGATTTTGTGGAGCGTATAGTGGATTTGCAGGACATTGTTAACAACTACGATGCTGTGCTGATAGCGACTGGAACATGGTTATCTAGGAAGATGGGTATCCCAGGTGAGGACGCTAAGAATGTGGTATCAGCTCTCGAGTTCATGTATAGATGGGCTCTATATGAGCAGGGGTTAGTATCGGAGAGACCACCTCTTGGTCGTAGAATT